>CAYFQS010000043.1:0-8434 GCA_964345245.1 uncultured Planctomycetaceae bacterium
GGCGGTGACATTGCATTGGTCGCGGCGGCGCGGTTGAATGGGGCGACAGAAAGGAAGCGCATTATGAACGATCAGCACGACGAATCTGTTTCTTCCGATCCGAACGTCGAGCAGCCGGGCGGCGGCCCCGCCGAACCGCCTCCGCCCCCGCCCCCGCAACCGCCCCCGCATGATGCGGGGCCCGAGCCAACACAGGATGAGAAGACCATGGCGATGCTCGCGCATCTGCTCGGCATCTTCACGGGCTTCATCGGGTGTCTGATTATCTGGCTGATCAAGAAAGACGAGAGCGCCTTCGTCGATGATCAGGGCAAGGAGGCGCTGAACTTCCAGATCACCGTGCTGATCGCGTTGGTCGCCGCGTGGCTGCTGACCTTCCTATGCATCGGGCTTCTTCTGCTGCCCGCGGTCGTCATCGCCAATGTCGTGTTCTGCATCCTCGCGGTGGTCGAGTCCAACAAGGGCGTCGCGTACCGCTATCCTGTCACCCTTCGGCTGATCAAGTAGTGCGGGATGAAGCGGCCCCGCCGCCCGGTGATGGTTTGACCGCCGAAAGCCCATGCCCTCCCGGGCGTGGGGACGTCACTCCGGCTTCGGCGGAATCTCCAGCACGATCCCCGGGCGGATGATGTCGGGGCTCTTGAGCTTGTCCCGGTTGGCCTCGTAGATCGCCCGCCAGTGCCGTGCCGTGCCGTAGGCCCGCTGTGAAATGTCGCTGAGCGTGTCGCCCTTCTCCACGACGATGACATTGGGCGGCCCGTCGCTCGGCGGGGGAACCTGCGTCTGCTCATCGGGAGCGAGCTTGAACGTTCGCCCCACGTCCTGCGGGCGCGGCAGGCGGATCACCTGCCCCACCTTCAGGGCTTCGGGATCGACCGTCGGGTTCGCCTGGGCGATGTCGACCCACGCCGACTCGCTGCCGTAGAACCGCTCGCCGAGCTTGCTGAAGTTGTCGCCGGACTGAATCGTGTACTGCCGCGGCACGGCGGGCGTCGCGGGAGACGACCGTCCCGTCGCGAGCTCGGACGGCGTGGGCTCTTCCGCCGGCTCGGGGAACAGCGAGCTCATGGTCGGCCCGGCCGGTTCGGGGGGCGCCGCGTCCACCTCGTCCTCAACGTCGGGTTCGGACGGTTCGGTCAGCTTCGTCGTGGCCGGCGTCGGCACGGGCGTCGGCCGGGGGCTCGACGTGCCGGGCGATTCGCCGATGTCCACGTCGATGTTCAGCTCCGTCTCGATCGGCAGGCGCGGCGTCTCGCTGTCCGGCAGGGGCAGGGTCAGCTTGTGCGGCTCGGGCGCCGGCCGCGTGTCGGCGGGGCCCGGCTCGCTCTCGTCCGCCGGCTCGCCGACGTCGGGCCCGGCCGTCTCGTCCGCCGCGGAGAGCACCTCGCGAACCCGCGCGCCCAGTTCCGACGCCTCGTCATCGATCTCGGCGCCGATCTCGTCCATCGGCCGATCGCCTTCGACGTCCATTTCGGCCGGGCCCGGCGTCGAGCGCGTCATGGACGGGTCGGTCGGGCTGAGCTGCGGCGGCGGGGCGGGGACGTTCAGCGACGTCTCGTCCGATTCCTCGGCGGGCGGGGTGACGGGCTCGCTGCCGCCTTCCTGCCACATCACGTAGCCGACCACGAGCACCAGCACCACGGCGCCGGCGACGAGTCCCAGTTTGTATCCGGTAGGCATGACGGTCACCTCGCGGGAATCTGCATGTAAACCATTCTACCGATTACGGCCGGCGAGTCATCGTAGTCGGTCGCGGCGCGGCGATCGGTCAGGCCGCGGTCGGAGCGGGCGCGGTCTCCTTGCCCTCGCGGCCGATGCCCACGAGCAGCAGCGGCGCGGAGATGGCGATGGAGCTGTATGTCCCGACCACCACGCCGATCACCAGGGCGAAGGCGAACCCGCGGATGCCCTCACCGCCGAAGATGTACATGAATCCCACCGCCACGAAGGTGGTCAAACTCGTCAGCAGCGAGCGGCTGATCGTCTGATTGATCCCGCTGTTGACGACGGCCGGATTGACCATCGCCAGCTTGCCGCGATTCTCGCGGATGCGGTCAAACACGACGATCGTGTCGTTCAGCGAGTAACCGATGATCGTCATCAGCGCGGCGATGAGGCCCATGTTGATCTTGAACGGTTCGATTTGGAGCAGGTTGGCCCCGACGGCGTCGTAGATCAACCCGGCGGCGGCGACGCAGCCGAGGGCGATGACCACGTCGTGGCCCAGGGCGGCGATGGCGGCCAGACCATAACGGATGCTGCCGAACCGGAACCAGATGTACGCCACGATGGCGACGAAGCTCAGCGCGATCGCCACGATCGCCTGGTCCCGCATCGTCTGGGCCACGGTGGGCGTGAAGTTCGAGACCTTCGCCAGCGACGTCTCCCGCTGCATCGCCTCGCGGATCAATCGCCACTCGACCCCCGCCAGCTCCGACTCCCACGTCGACTGGTCGTTGAAATAGTCGATGTTCGGATCGCGGACAATCACCACGACGGAGCGGTATTCGTTCGGTTCGTCGGCCGACGGCGTGACGCCGATCACGTCGAACGGTCGGAACTGCAGGTTCTCGTAGTCCGGCTGGAGTCGCATCGCCTTGATCCGCTGCTGGATGTCCGCCACCGTCGCGGGGGGCGTCATGTCCTCGAGCACCACCGCGACCCCGCCGACGTAGTTCGGGACGTTGCTGACCACTTCCGGTCGATTGATCACCTCGCCGAGGGTCGCCGACGTGATCGGATACACCGGGGCGTTGCTGACGTTGTCGTCCGTGTCGCCGGCGAAGTTGACGCTCGGCTGAACGTCGAGCACATCGGAGAACACCGAGGTGATCACCGCGGCGACGGTGGGCGAGTCGGTGACGGTGGTGACCACCGAGAACGCCGAGGCCTCGAAGTCGGCCGTGGCCTGTCCGATCTGCACCACCTGGGTGGTGGCGAGTTGGGTCAGGTCGGTCGCGGCCCGGGCCTCGCGGCGAAGCTGCTCGACCCGCGACTCCGGCACGTCGCCATCGGTGAGCAGGCGAATGCGTTCGAGGTCTTCCTCGATCAGCCGGGCGCGGGATTCCTCGATCGCGGCCTGAATCCGGGCGTAGTCTTCCGCCGCCGGGCCCTCGAGCTGCGACGCATCGAAGCCCTCGGAGAACCAGTCCGCCACCCGCTGCACCCGACCACGGGCCTGTTCGAGCGGCATGGACTCGCCCTCGGCGAGATCGAACGCCACTTCCGTGCCCGCCCGGAACTCGATGTCCAGCAACTGATTGCCCCGCTGGAACACCATCACGAGTGAAATAATGATCGCGACGCCGCTGAGCGACATCAGCACCGGCCTCAGTCCGACCCAGTTCATGTTCGGGCTCAGAACGTTGCGCAGCCCGGTCCACACGGTGGGCAGCATCGACAGCTTACGGGCGTTGCCGAAGCGCACCCAGAGTTCGAAGATCATCCGGACCATGAACAGCGCGGTGAAGAGCGTCGCCCCGATTCCCACCGCGAGGGTGACGGCGAAGCCCTTTACTTCGGCCGAGGCGGTGTAATAGAGGATCACGCAGACGATGAGGTTGGTGATGTTGCCGTCGACGATGGCGCTGAGGGCTTTCTGGTATCCGAGACGGATGGCGGCGGCGAGTTCGGCGCCGCGGCCGAGTTCCTCGCGTATTCGTTCGAAAACCAGCACATTGGCGTCGACGCACATGCCGATGGTCAGCACCACGCCCGCGATACCGGGCAGGGTGAACGTCGCGTCGAACAGCGACATCACCCCGAGAATGATGATGATGTTCGCCAGCAGGGCGAGGTCGGCCAGGAGCCCGGCGAAGAAGAAGTAGCAGAGCATGAAGATGCCGACGGCGATGAGGGCGCCGAAGGCCGCCTCGAGCCCGCGCAACAGGTTGTCGGCGCCCAGCGAGGGCCCGACGCGGCGGATGCCGATCGGTTCGTCGCTGAGCCGGGCCTTCAGCGGCCCGGCGTTCAACGTCCGGATCAGGTACTGCAGCTCCGTCTGGCTGAAGCCGGACCGGCCGCCCTGGATGATCCCGCGCCCGCCGGTGATCGGCGTGTTGATGTTCGGGGCCGAGTACACCTTCCCGTCGAGCAGGATCGCCATGCCCCGCCCCTGGTGCGTCCGGGTGAGTTGGCCGAACAGCTTCGCCCCGATCTCGTTGAACTCGAAGCCCACCGCGGGCAGCATCTTTTCGTCGCTCGTCGGGTAGGCGTTGGTAAGCTGCCAGCCGGGTTGCTCATCGGTCAGGCCCTTCTCCGGCGTGTCCCAGAGCAGGACATAAATGTCGCTGCCGTACTGGGAGGCGATCATGCCACGGTTTTGACGGAAGTAGGCGGCGGGGTCCGCCGACATCGCCTCGGCCAGTTCCGCGCGGTCGGCCCATTGCGACGGGTCGTCGATGCGGAACCACTTCATCGGGGCGTCGGTCGGCGCTCGCGGCCCGCGCTCCTCGAGCTGCTTGCGCAGCTCGGCGATCTGGCTGGACGGGACGGAGTCCGGCTCGCCGCGCCGGCCGCCGATCTCCTCCGCGGTCTGCACCGCGATGCGGAACTCCAGCACCCCCGCCCCGCGGAGCAGGCGGATCAGGTCGTTCGGGTCATCCAGCGGGCCCTTCTTCGCCGCGTAGGCGTCCCACAATTCGACCAGTTCGTTGACCTTGCTTACCCGCGCCGGGTGCTCGTCCTTCAGCCGCGCCAGCGCCTTGGCCCGCGGGCTGGTGCCTTCGGTGGGCTGGCCGGTCTCCGGATCGATCCGGTTGTCCGTCGACAGCTCGAGGATTGTGCCCAGCTCGACGGGGTCGATGATCGTGGCTTCGACGGCCTGCATGGCCTGGTCGAAATCGCGCTCGGCGGCGGCGACTTCGCCCGCCACGTCGATCGCCCGCTCTTCGTCGTCTTTGACCTGCTCGTACCGTTCGCGGGCGAGTTGCAGGCGGTCGTAGGCATCGGCGGCGTCGGCGAGGGCCTCGGCCCGGCCTTCCACGCCCCGCGCCAGCGACGCCAGACGCTGCTGACGACGCCCCGGGGGCAACTGGAACGCCGCGGTCACCTCCGCCCGCGTGACGTTCGATTCGGCCAGCTCCTCCATCGCCTCGTCGAAGGCCGCCCGGAGTTCGTCAACCTCCGGGTTCGGCTTGGGCATCTGGATCTCGATCCGGTTGCCCGACTCCACCCGCCAGATCAGGTTCCGCACGCCCTGCGGGTCCACGCGGTTCTGCAGCGTGGTGATCATCCGCCTGATCTCGTTCTGGGCGTCGGGCAGGTCGGTGGTGTCGACCTCGTAGAGCAGCGACGTGCCGCCGGCGAGGTCGAGCCCGAGATTGAGCTTCTCGGAAGGCGGGGTGAGGAACGCGAAGCAGGCGGCGAGGACCAGCACGACGAGCGAGGGTCGCCAGAAATGCTTCCGCTCCAGGAGCAGGCCGACGATCAGTCCGCCCGCCCCGAGGATGGTGAGAACCACTGCGATGGTGATGGCGATGGAGGTCAAGTTCATGTTGGTGATGCCCGTCCAAAGGGGATGCTGGCCGGTGAACCGGCGACCGGAGCGGCGCCGGCCGGCTTACTCTTCTTCCTTCTCCGAGAGAACCTGGGAGATCGCCCCGCGGCTGAAACGCATCCGCACGTTTGACGATTCGTCGACCTTGACCGTCACCTCGTCGTCGCGGATGTCGACCACGGTCCCGATGACCCCGCCGATCGTCTGGACCTTGCTGTTCTTCTTCAGGGCCCCGAGCATCTCCTGGCGCTTCTTCTTCTCCCGGCGCTGGGGCAGAAGGATGAGCACGTAAAACACGCCGAGCAGCAGAAGCAGGGGGATGATCCCGGTCAGGCCGAACATCCCGCCGCCGCCGCCGTCGTCGACCACTTCGTCATCGACCGGCTGTTCGGTGCCGGTGTCGACGTCGGTTTCGTTGCGGTTGGCGTCCGTCGTCCCGGTGACGGTCGTCGTGTCCGATGGCGGGGCCGGCGGCTCAGGCGTGTCCTGCGCCAGGGTCAACGTCAGGTTCATATGCTCAAACATGTGGGCGCCTCAAATGGAGGTTCGGTGCGGCTGCGTCGAGGCAGCGATTTCGCTCGACGGGGTCGCGGGCTTCGGCCCGTCAACCACCGCCGCGCGGAACCGTCACTGCGGGCCTCAGCGACACTCGCTTAAGACCGGCCAGTTCCGCTCAAGTAAAGACCGACTATCTTCGGTGATTGAGCGCCGGATGTCCAGCATCAGTCGTTGGAAATGGCGGATGTTATGCACGCTCACGAGAATGGGCCCGAGCATTTCCCCGGCCATGAACAGATGACGCAGGTAGGCGCGGCTGAATTGCCGGCAGGCGGCGCAGTCGCAGGCCGCGTCGATCGGGGCGGGATCTTCGGCGAAACGGGCGTTGCGCAGACGAATCTGGCCGGCCGCGGTGAACGCGTTGGCGTTGCGGCCGTTCCGCGTGGGCAGCACGCAGTCGAACATGTCCACCCCGGCCCATGCCGCGGCCACCAGGTCCCGCTCGTAACCCACGCCCATCAGATACCGCGGCCGGTCGGCCGGGAGCCGCGGCGCGGTGTGCCGCACCACGCGCATCATCGCCTCGTGCCCCTCGCCCACGGCGCAGCCGCCGATCGCGTAACCCGGCAGGTCGTGGGCCGCGACCCGCTCGACGCATCCCGCGCGGAGCTCGAGATCGGTCCCGCCCTGGACGATCCCGAACAGGGCCTGCTCCTCCGGGCGGCCGTGGGCGGCGACGCATCGCCCGAGCCAGCGGGCCGTGCGGTCGACCGCCTCGCGATTCCGCCGGTCGTATCCCTCGCTCGGCACGCGATGTCGGCCGGACGTGCCCTTCTCCGCGGCCACATCCTCCGGATCGACCTCGGCCGCGGGCGGGCAGTCGTCGAAGGCCATGATGATGTCCGCCCCGAGTTCGTTCTGCACCTGCATCGACCGTTCGGGGGTGAGGCGAAGCTCGGCCCCGTCGATGTGGCTGCGGAACGTCACGCCGTCTTCGTCCATGCGGTTGATGTCGGCCAGGGAGTAGACCTGGAACCCGCCGGAGTCGGTGAGGATCGGCCGGTCCCAGCCCATGAACCGGTGCACCCCGCCGAGGCGGTCGATCAGGTCGCTGCCCGGTCGGAGCATGAGGTGGTAAGTGTTGTTGAGCAGTACCCGGCTGCCGGTGTCGGCGACGAGCTGTGGCAGCAGGCCCTTGACCGCGGCCTGCGTGCCCACGGGCATGAAAGCGGGCGTGTCGAACGCGCCATGCGGGGTGGTGACCCGCCCCACCCGCGCTTCGCCGCTGCGATGCAGGATTTCAAACGACAACGCCGCCATGCCGCACAGAATATCCGGCCGTACACAACCCCGCGACCGGTGGTCGCGCTGCCGACGTTTCGTATGCGTTCGGGGGTGCGTGCGCGGCCCACCGTGCGTCGACGGCGGTTCGGTATGCCGATGCGCAGGCCAATCTCGCACGTCCCCGGCGCCACCCCCGGTCGCGGCTTTATGGGATGGTTTCGACGTCCGCGCCGAGGGATTGCAGGCAGTCGGTGAAGGTGGGGAACGTGACGTGGATCGCTTCGGCGGTGTGGATGGTGGTCGGGCCGGTGGCGGCGGTGGCGGCGACGGCGAGGGCCATGACCACGCGATGGTCGTCGTGGCCGTCGACCTCGGCGCCGTGCAGGTCGCTGCGTTCGATGACCAGGCCGTCGTCGAGCTCGCGGACGGTCGCGCCCATCTTGCCGAGTTCCGCGGCCATGACGGCGATGCGGTCGGTCTCCTTCACCCGGGCCTGAGGGACATTGACCAGCCGCGTCTCGCCCTCGGCGAAGCAGCCGAGCACCGCCATCATCGGCAGGGCGTCCGGGGTGGCGTTCAGGTCGATCTCCGTGCCGCCCAGCTCCCGCCCATGCACGCGGACGCCATCGTCGAGCACATCCACCTCCGCGCCCATCTGCCGCAGGTAGTCCACCACCGCCTTGTCGCCCTGCGTGTCGTTCATCTCGAGCCCGCGGCTGGTTACGTCGTGGTCGGCCATGGCCCCGGCGCCGAGGAAGAACGTAGCCGACGAGAAGTCGGCCGGCACGCGAACGTCGAAGGGCTGATACACCTGTCCGCCGGGCACGTGGAAGTGGTCGAACGTCTCGTATTCGACCGCCACTTCGCCGCGCTCCAGCCAGTCGAGCGTGATCTGCACGTACGGCCGCTCGTTGAGCACGGGCACGTCGATCTCGCTGTCCCGCGCGCCGAGGGGGCAGTTGATCAGCAAGCTGGTGAGGTACTGGCTGGTGACGGCCTCGATGCTCGTGCGGCCCCCGGCGAGCGTCCCGCCGACCACCAGCGGGGCGCAGTCGTTGCCGCGGGTGCCGCGGACCTCGGCCCCGAGATCGTTGAGCGACTTGGCGAGGGGCCCGATCGGCCGGCGACGAATCTGCCCGTCGCCGGTGAACACCG
>CAYFQS010000043.1:8534-15449 GCA_964345245.1 uncultured Planctomycetaceae bacterium
GAGAAAAGAAAAGAAGCGGCTGGCGTCCGGCCGGCTTGTCGCGTGGCCGGCCCCGCATCGTTGTTTGAGGCAACCAGCCAGCCGCATCACGAAAGACCCCTCCACCCCACACCGAGGGGTCTTTCGCTGCGCCCCCTGCGGAATGACCGTGTAAAAAGGCCCGCGTTGACGCGGGCCTGAGGCGGAAGGTGTCGTCTCCACCGACACGAATCGACAGCGGAATCGCAGTCACGGTGAGCTTCGGTTCCAGGCAACTTCCGTATTACCGCGACTGGAACGCCGCTCCTGTCACGAGGCGTGGCGTCGGTCTAACCAGTCCGGCGTCTGGATCGGTCTTGCGAACTGCCCCGCCGTCCCGCCGGAACGCGCTTCTGATCGACGGGTCAACTCTCAACCAACCAGCCGGATTGAATAATGAGCCCGAAAAGCCCTCGTGTCAAGAAAAATCTTCCGGGGAAAATTCCCCACTTGCCGGGCGGGACCAGGCAAGCTGTGGGTAACGTGCGCCGTGTCTGCCGGGAGAGGAGGCGGGCCTCAGGCCGGCAGGTCGCGCAGGTAGGCCAGGCCCAGTTCGACGCCGCGGCGGGGCTCTTCGATGCCCTCGAATTCCAAGCTGAGCCAGCCGTTGTAGCCCGCTTTTTTCAGCAGCTTCAGGCACTGCGGCAGGTCGACGTTGCCATGCCCGGCGATCGCCCCGCGGAGGGCGATTTCGGTCGGCGGGCGCATCCAGCCCGCGCCCGGCTGGTCCGGCGCCGACCGCTTCGACTTCACATGGAAATCCTTCGCGTGGGCCATGATCACGTGCTCGGCCAGCCGTTTCACCGCCCCGGTCGGTTCCTCGTTGACGCAGAGAAAATTCCCCAGGTCGATGGTCAGTCCGTAGTTGACATGGTCCACCGCGTCGATCAGCTTCGCCACCCGCTGTGACGCCTGAAGGTAGAAGCCGTGGTTCTCAAGAGAGGTGTTCACCTCGTGCGATGCGGCGAAGTCGCACACCTCCCGGATGGCGGGGACGACCCGCCTGATCGCATCGTTGATGGTGCGTCGGCCGGTCCAGTCGTCGGGGAACCCGCCGGTCACGTCGTGCCGCATGGTGGCGGCGCCCCATTCGGCGGCGAGCTCGACATGGCGCTTGAGCACGTCGACCCGCCGCCGCTGCTCCGCGTCGTCCGCGGTGAGCAGGTTGGCCCCGCAGCAGTAGCCGGCAATGCCGAGACCGCGGTCTTCGGCCCGCTTGCGCAGCGCGCGAACCTTCCGCTTCGCCTGCGGGCCCGGCTCACGCTCGAAGTTGACGAACTCGACCCCTTCCGCGTGGTCGCCGATCCAGTCGATGACCTGACCCATCGACTTGTTCGACTCCTTCATCCATCGCGAAAGACTGTAGGTGCTCACGGCAAGTTTCATGGCCGCCGAGTATACACCACAAAGCCGCAACCGGTGGTTGCGCGGTCTGCCCACAAAGCCGCAACCGGTGGTTGCGCCATCGCCTTCCGATGGCAAACGGATGGACCGACCCCCTCCGCTCCGCTGGACTCACCGCACCGAGCCGACTCCAATACAGGTTCATGCACAACGACGTACTGCCGGCATTGATCGGACTGCTCGCGCTCGGGGCCGCGGCCCAGTGGCTGGCGTGGCGGCTGCGCCTGCCGTCCATCCTCGTGCTCCTGCTCGTCGGCGTGCTCGTCGGACCGGTGTTCGAACTGCTCGAACCCGACAAGCTGCTCGGCGAACTGCTGTTCCCCGTCGTGTCCATCGCGGTGGCGGTGGTCCTGTTCGACGGCGGACTGTCGCTGCGCTTCCGCGAGTTCCGGCGGGTGGGCGGCGCGGTCACGCGTCTGGTCACCCTCGGCGTCCTGCTCACCTGGGGGTTGACCACCGCCGCGAGTTACTGGCTTCTCGAATTCGACTTCGGTCTGTCGCTGCTGATCGGGGCGATGCTGGTGGTGACCGGCCCGACGGTGATCACGCCGCTCCTGCGCCAGGTGCGCCCGCGGCGGGAAGTCAGCTCGTTGCTGAAGTGGGAAGGGATCATCAACGACCCGCTCGGGGCGATCCTGGCGGTTCTGATCTTCGAGGCCCTGCACGCCGGGCAGCTCAAGCACGCGGCGACGCAGATTCCGTTCGACTTGCTGCTCGCCCTTGGCGCGGGCGTGCTGTGCGGGCTGGTCGGGGCCGGGGCGATGATCGTCTCCCTCCGCCGCTATTGGATTCCCGACGTGCTGGAGAATCCGGTGATCCTGATGACGGTGCTGCTGGTGTTCCTCGCCGGCGACCTGGCCATGCCGGAGGCGGGGCTGATGGCGGTGACGGTGATGGGTCTCATCCTGGCCAATCAGCCGTGGGCGGAGGTCCGCCACATCATCGAGTTCAAGGAGTCGCTGGGCACGTTCCTGGTTTCGGTGTTGTTCATCCTGCTCGCCGCCCGACTGGAGCCGACCGATCTGCAGGTGATCAATCCCCGGACGCTGCTGTTCATCGCCGTGCTCATCGTGTTCGTGCGACCGGCGGCGGTCTTTCTTTCGACACTGGGCACGAAGCTGTCGTGGCGGGGGCGGACGTTCGTCGCCTGCATCGCGCCGCGAGGCGTGGTGGCCGCCGCCATCGCGTCGGTGTTCGCCCTGCGCCTCGAACAGACCGGCTACGAGCAGGCGGATGCTCTCATGCCCATCGTGTTTCTCGTGATCCTCGGGACGATCGCGGTGTACGGGCTGGGCGCCTGGCCGCTCGTCCGCTGGCTCTGCCTGGTCGACCCCAATCCGCAGGGCGTGCTGTTCGTCGGGGCGGATCAGTGCGGCCGGGCGCTCGCCGGGGCGCTGCGCGACGAGGGCATTCGCGTGGTCCTGCTGGACACCCGCTCCGCCAACGCCCACGCCGCTCGCGAACAGGGGCTCGAAGCCCACAAGTCGAACGTACTCATCCGCCGCACGTTCGATGACCTGGAACTCGTCGGCCTCGGCTCCGCGCTGGTGATCACGCCCAACGACGAAGCCAACGCGCTCGCCGCGCTGCATCTCCAGGAGATCTTCGAGCGGAAGGCCGTGTTCCAGCTCAGCCCCGAAACTCCGACTGAGGCGGAGGGCGCGGATTCACAGCTCGAGCATGGCCGCCGGCTGTTCGAGCGGAATCTGACTTACGGAGAACTCGCCCGGCGGATCGACCGCGGCTGGACCGTCGAGACGGTGCGGATCACCGATGAATTCACGTTCGAGCAGTTCAACGAACACTTCGACGAACGTGTCCGGCCGCTGTTCGTGGTCGACTCCCAAGGTCGACTCAGCATCGCCACCGTCAACCGCGCTCTGGAACCGGAAACCGGCGACACGCTGATCTACCTCCAACCCCCGGAGGGGCAGGAGGAAGATCAACACAGAAACCGTGCCACCTGATGGTGGGCTCTTCCGGAGTACAGGCGTCCTCGACAGGAGTCGGACTTTCCGGCGATTGGCGTCGCCACGCCGGGGATTGCCCTCTCCCGTATTCTCAGCCCCTCGGGCGTCCCGGCGTGATCTCGCGCAGGGCGCTGGGGTCCGGCTCACCGCCGCCGCGGTCATGTGATCGCGGAATTCCGCCGATATCATCAGGGTTGGTTGGACAGGAACAGGGGCAGGTGCGCCATGAAGATCTTCGTACCCGGACGGATTTGTCTGCTGGGCGAGCACAGCGACTGGGCGGGGGGTTATCGGCGGATCAACGCCGAGGTGGACAAGGGCTTCGCCGTCATCGCCGGCACGAACCAGGGCGTTCACGCCGAGGTCAAGCCGCATCCGACGAAGCTGATCGTCCATTCCACGCTCAACGACGGTCGTCGCGAGTCGTTTGAATGTCCCATGGAGCGGCGGACGCTGCTGGAAATCGCCGAGCGCGGCGAGTTTTTCAGCTATGCCGCCGGCGTCGCCCATCACGTGCTCACCCACTATCGCGTGCGTGGGATCGAGATCGACAATTACCGCACCGACCTGCCGGTCAAGAAGGGCCTGTCCTCCAGCGCGGCGATCTGCGTGCTCGTGGCCCGGGCGTTCAACCGGGTCTACGACCTGAAGATGACCGTGCGGGGTGAGATGGAATACGCCTACCAGGGCGAGATCACCACGCCCAGTCGATGCGGCCGGCTCGACCAGGGCTGCGCCTACGGCAATCGGCCGATCCTCATGACCTTCGACGGCGACCGCATCGACGTCGCCGAGCTCACCGTGCCCGAGGACATGTACTTCGTGATCGTCGACCTGCACGCGTCGAAAGATACGAAGCACATCCTCGCCGACCTGAACCGGGCCTATCCCTTCGCCGAGGACGATCAGCAGAAGGCGGTGCAGGAATACCTCGGGCCGATCAATCGCCGCATCGTGCAGGAGGCGGTGGAGGCGCTGAAGGCGGGAGACGCGGCCCGGCTCGGCGGGCTCATGCGCGAGGCGCAGTCGGAATTCGATCGACATCTCCAGCCCGCCTGTCCGTCTCAGCTCACCGCCCCGGTGCTGCACCAGGTGCTCGATCATCCGTCGCTCCAGCCGCTTATCCACGGCGGGAAGGGCGTGGGCAGCCAGGGCGACGGCACCGCCCAGCTTCTCGCGAAGGACGCCGCGGCCCAGCAGCGCGTCGTCGAGATCGTCGAGCACGAGCTCGGCATGAGCGCGCTGGAGATGGTGCTGCACAGCGGGCGCAAGGTCCGCAAGGCGATCATCCCCGCGGCCGGTTTCAGTCCCCATCTGTTCCCCGCCTCGAAGGCGATCAAGAAGGAGCTGTTCCCGATTGTGGACGCCGACGGCCGGGCGAAGCCGGTCATCATGGCCATCGTCGAGGAGGCGCTCGCCGCCGGGATTGAACAGGTCTGCATCATCGTTCAGCCGGAGGACCGCGAACGGTTCGAGGAGTTCTTCGGCTCGCCCTGGCCGGTCAAGCACTTCAACCGGCTCTCGCCCGAGGGCAAGGAGTACAGCGAGGAGCTGTTGGACCTCTCCCGCCGCATCCGCCTCGTCACCCAGGATGTGCAGGACGGGTTCGGCCACGCGGTGTGGTGCGCCCGCGACTTTGTGGACGGCGAGCCGTTCCTGCTCATGCTCGGCGATCACGTGTACCGCTCGGATCACCACAGCCCGTGCGCCCGGCAGGTGCTCGACGTCTACGAGACCGTCGGCCAAAGCGTGGTCGGGCTCAAGACCACGGCGGGCAGCGACATCCACCGCTTCGGCACGGTGGCCGGGGTGTGGGACAACGGCGGGCGGCAGCTCACCGTCACCGAGCTCGAAGAGAAACCGGAACTGGACTACGCCCGGCGGCACCTGCGCACCGAGGGCTTGGCGGACGATGAGTTTCTCACCGTCTTCGGCATGTACGTCCTGGAGTCGAGTATCTTCGAGTACCTCGACGAAGCGATCGAGCACAACGTCCGCGAGAGCGGCGAGTTTCGGCTTACGCCCTGCCTCGACCGTGTCCGCCGCGAGGAGGGATTGATCGGCGTGATCGTCAACGGCCGGCGATTCGACATCGGCCACCCCGACAGCTACCGCGAAGCCCTGATCGCGTTCCGCGAGGGGTGATGCGCTCCACCGCCTCGAAGGTTGCGGGCACGAGCCGCCCGTTCTCCGCCTCGTTCCCGCGCGCCGGCGGCGAGGGCTCCGGCCAGTTGTTTTGGCAGCAAGCCGTTGCAGAGATGTGCGGAACACGGGGCCTGAGTTGCGGATGCGGTTCGGTCCGCTCGGCGCATGAGAAAGCCCCGGGTCTTACGACCCGGGGGCTTTTCCGCCGGTGTTTTGCCGGGGGGCGTTTTACCAGCTGCTGCCGCGCCGGCCGCCGCGGCCGCCGCCGCCGCCACCACCACCACCGCTGTCATTGCGGGGGCGGGCTTCATTGACGTTGAGGGTGCGGCCTTCCACCTCGCTGTTGTTGACCGCCTCGATGGCCTCTTGAGCCGCGTTGTCGTCCGACATGGTCACGAAGCCGAAGCCCCGCGACCGGCCGGTCTCGCGGTCGGTGATCACGGCCGTCTCCTGGACGTCGCCGTACTGGCTGAACAGATCCCGCAGGTCCTCTTCAGTGCTGCTGAACGGTAGGTTTCCAACATAAATTCGCATCGAACTTGCTCCGAACACGTGCGGTCGGTCGGCCGGGTCGGCTCGCCGCCGCACTTCGATCAAACATCGAGCGCCGCGACCGTCGCCGCGCTCATTTCAGACTTTTGTCATAGCTATCCCGGCGTGCGTCTTGTGGTCTGAGGAGATCGGTCGATTGGAAGGACCAGACGAAGGGGTCGGACTCCAACGGATCGGCACGGTCTGCGGCGGAAACGACGTGCCGCGAGACACCAACTCGGACTGCGAACAAGCACCTGCAAACGCCTTGCGTAGCCGGCCGCGTCAAATGCGGCCTGAAGCAGTATACCATCCCGCACGGACAAAGCAAGGGTTTTGTTTTTCAGCCCGCGCGGCCGATCACGCCGATAGGATCGGTAACCCCCGCCCAGCCGCGCAGCAGTGAGGTTCGCCATGGCCCGCCGTTGTCTGACGTTCATCCCCGGCCTGCTGATCGCCTTCGCCGTCGTCTCAGCCGGCTGCTCCATTCCGGGGCGGACCGAAACCAGCGACGAGCTGCAGGACCAGGTAGTCAAGGCGATCGGCTACCAGGAAGCCAAACGCGGCGGCGATTTCCATCCCCGCATCATCCACACCCAACGCGTCAGCCGCACTGACCGGGAGCTCAGGGAAATCTGGACCGTCGACCGCCGCGGCGCGGTGCTCGAGTACCTGGTCACCATCGAGTTCCCGGAAGAACAAGGCGAGCGCCCCCTGATCGTCGTGCATCCGAGATGATTCCGGTCCGTGCGGAGATCGTCTGCCAACCCCGATCGGGGTTGGTCAAACTTCACATCAGCCGGGAGCAAACTGCTCCCGGATCGTGAAGGTTGGGAGAAGGGTGATC
>CAYFQS010000044.1:0-15305 GCA_964345245.1 uncultured Planctomycetaceae bacterium
AGCCGGTCTGGCTGTCGTTCGCCACGTACAGGGCGTATCCGCCCTCGGCCACGAGGACATTGTTGTAGACCTGCGTATTCGTCGCGCCGCTGGACAGGCGGATGTTGTCGCCGCTCAAGCTCCGCAGCGTGTTCTGGAAGATGCGGGTGTCGTCCACGCCGTTCACATCGATGCCGACGCCGGTGTTCTCGTGCAGCACATTGTGCACGATCTCCTGGTGCGACCGGGCGACGATGCCCGTGTCGTTGTGGGCGATGCGGTTGAAGCGCACTGTGCCGTTGACATCCACCGCGGTCGTGTTGTGTTCGATGACGTTCGCCGTGTCGAAGCTCTGGTCGCCGACGATGCCGTCGCCGGCGACGCCCGTCGGGTTGCCGTAGACATGCTGGCCTCGCACGCGGGCGCCGTTGAGCTGAATGCCGACGCTCGCGTTGGCGTAGATTCGGTTCGGCGCGTCGTCGCCGACGAAGCCGAGCGCGGCGGCGCTGTCGTCCACCGTCGTGACCACGCCCACGTCATTACCGAAGATGCGGTTGCCGGTGAGCGGGGCGGCCCGGTCGTAGCGGACGCCGGTGTCGGCGCCGTGGATATCGTTGGCGGTGATCTCGCCCTCGAATCCGCCGAACAGCCGAAGGCCTGTGCCGGTTCCCTGAATGTCGTTGGCCTCGATGAGGCCTTCGGCGAAGGACGCGACGTTCACGCCGATGTTGTCGGCCGCGATCGTGTTGTGACGCAGCGCCAGGTTCTCCGCGGTCTGCCCGACCGCCCCGAAAGCGCCGGAGCGGTAGAGATCGGTGACGTCGGCCGCCGTCAGGGCGGCGGCGAACACCGCGACCTCGTCGATGTCGCCGTCAAACGTCTCCGTGTTGTCCTGCCACCACGCCCGGGCGATTTCGAAGGTGTCATCGCGCACCGGGTCGGCGCCGGTGGTCGCGGTGTCGATGAGTTGCCCGTCGACGTAGAAGCTCAAATCGCCGCCGCTGCGGGTCACGGCAACGTGGTGCCAGTGTCCGTCGGCCACGAATTGCCCGGTGTCGAGGGCGTTGGTGGGGTTGCTGGTCCCGAGTTCGTCGTACCACGCGAGGTTGCCGTCGCGCACGGTGAGGACGAAGTCGTTGGAGTTGCCGCTGCCCTGGCGGGTGCCGAAGATCGCGGGGTCTTCGTAGGGATTGGTCCGGACGAGCCGTTCGGTGGTGCGAATCCACGCCGAAGCGCTGAAGTCGACCACGCCGGCGAGCAGGTTGTCCGTACTCACGTAGCCGTTGCTGCCATCGAAGGTCGCGGCGGTGTCGCCGTCGGCGTTCAGTGCCCCGGTCGTGCCGAGGTTCACGCCGCCCTGATACACGCCGTCGTGTCCGTTGCCGCTGGCGTCGGCGACGGGATCGCCGTTTGAGGTCTCGCCGAGCCGCCAGTAGCCGAGCGGCGAGCGGTCCTGGACCTGGTTGAGATGCGAACCGGCGAGTTGGCCGGTCGCGCCGATCTGATAGAGATCCGCGGCCTGCTGATCGTTGATCGCGGTGTCGAGGATCGCGACCTCGTCCAGGTTGCCGTTGAAGTAAGTCGTGGTCTTGCCGCCGTCAAAGCTCGTGGCTTCGGAGCCGACGCCGATGAAGCCATAGCGCGTCACGCCGCTTCCAAGGACGAGTTCACTGACGGTGGTGCTCGCGTCGAGCTGCCCGTCGACATAGAGGCGGACTTCGCCGTTGTCGAACACGCCGATCACGTGATGCCACTGCCCGTCGTCGACGCGGCTCGTGCCGCCGATGTCGACGATACTGCCGCTGCCGTTGCCGAGACGCAGGGCCATGCCGAGTTGGCCGGTGCCGGCGCTTTGGCCGTTGATCTCGAGCCGCCAGTACTCGCTGCGGTCGAAGGCGGCGATGATCTGGTCGCCGCCGTCGGTGGTCTTGACCCACGCCGCGACGGAGACGGCGGGGATGTCCGTCGCCTCGTAGGTCAAACCGTCAATGGCGACGTAGTCGTTGTTGCCGTCGAACCGGGCGGCGGCGTCGTTATCGCCGGCCAGGGCGCCGGCCTGGCCGAGTGTCGCCCCGCTGTACGTACCGTGGTAGTTGTGATCGCTCGCATCGAGTGCGGTGGAGCCGCTGAGTTCGCCCAGTCGCCAGTAGCCGACGGCGCCCAGGCCCTGCACCTCGGAGGCGAAGGTCACGTCGGCCGGGTCGGAGAACTGCACGCCCGCCGTCCGGCCGATGATCTCGTTGTGTTCGATCGTGGCGTCGACCACCGCCTGGCCGATCACGAGGGCATTGTTCGCCTCAAGTCGATTGTTCACCAGCACCGCGCCGGTGCTGCGCCGAAGCGTGGTGGACCCGTTGATCCGACTGCCGGTGAGCGTGAAGCCGTCCGCCGTGTCCGCGGTGAG
This sequence comes from uncultured Planctomycetaceae bacterium, assembly GCA_964345245.1. Lineage (GTDB taxonomy): Bacteria > Planctomycetota > Phycisphaerae > Phycisphaerales > Zrk34 > CAYFQS01. The sequence goes on from CAYFQS010000044.1 coordinate 2,384, forward strand.
CTCGCCGCTGACGTGCAGCCGTTCGATGGTGACGTTGTCGCCCTGGACATTCACGTCGCCGTCGATGCTCGCATCGGGCGCGCCGACGATGGTGACGCCGGCGTCGCTGTCGGTGACGGTGAAGCCGGCCTGGGTCTCGGCGACGTAGATCACGTCGCCCGGGCCGAACAGATTCGCCTTGAGCAGGTAGTCCACCGTCCGCCCCGGCTCGTTGCGCGAGATCAACACGCGGGAGGCGTTGAAATCGTTCTGCCGCAGGTAAAGCGATGAATCGTTTCCGCTGCCGTCGACCCAGGCCACGACGGGCGTCCCCGCCGCGTCGACGGCCAGGGCCGGGGCGGCGGCGTTTTCACCGGTGACGCTGAATCCCCGGTCGCCGGCGTCCGTCGGCAGTTCCGCCTCAAAGGCGCTGCCCGTCCAACGCTTGGCGTAGAGCGCCGAACCGGCCGAAGCCGTCTGCTGCAATGTCGGCGGTTCGAGCGTGCCGTGCAGAGAGATCGCGTCAATCTCTTCCCAGACGCCGGTGGCGTCAGTGTCGACGATCACGCGGACCTGGTCGACCTCGAAGCTCGTGCGGTCGAAGCTGACGAAGAAATCGACCGGCGACCCGACGCCGGATGGGTCCGACCCCTCCCACACCGTTTGCCAGGTCGATGTTGACGGGCCGCGCACGTCGATGCGGGCGACAAAGCCGTTGCCGTAGGTCTCGCGGACGGTGACGCCGGTGGCGTGGACGGGGGTGTCGAAGCTGACCGCGACGTGCTCGGTGGTGCCGTTCTGTGAACTCGGGGCCCAGGCGGTGACGATGTCGCCGTAGCTGTTGGTGTTCGGCTCGCCGAGGACCTGTTCGGCCGACCAACTGCCGGCGCTGAACTGGGACGAGAAGCTGACCACGCTGCTGGCCCACTGGCCGAAGCTGGTGGAGGCGTCGGTGCTGCGGGCGTCGCGCAGGCGGGCGTCCTGCCAGACCAGATGCAGTTCGCCGCCGCCGGCCACGAGTTGCGGGCCCCTCGCGGCGCGCTCGGCGAACGACACGCCGGCCTCCGCGTCGGCCCCGGGGCCCGCCGCGACCCAGTCGACCCCGTCGAAGCGCCGGGCGAATATCTGCGAGGCGGCCTGGTCCACCAGCGGCCGGTCGTCGTGGTGCGTCCATGCGACATAGGGCGTGCCGCCGATCAGGGCCACCGCCGGCTCGCGGTCGTCGCCGCCGTCGCTGAGGCCCGTGCCTGCGTCGGAGCCGCCGACGCCGCTCCACGCCCCGCCGGCCACCGACTCGCGATAATGCACGTGGTGGTCATTGCCGTCCTCCACGCCGTAGGCCACGGCAACGCGATCGCCTTCGGCCGCGAGATCGAAGCTGCCCACCAGCGAGCCACCGGTCAACCCGTCGCCGCTGGCGCTGCCGTCGATCGTCTGCCACGACGGACTGTTGAACTGCTTGAGCAATACGCTATCGGCTTCGAGCCAGGCCACGACCGGCCCGACGTCGGTCATCGCAATGCGGGCGTGGTCGCTATCCGTGCCGCTGGACAGGCCCGATGAGAGCAGTTGCCAGTTGTCGCTGCCGGTGTCGTAGCGGGCGACGCGGACGTTGCTTGTGGCGCCGGTCGAGCTGAACTCGGTCCAGGCGACGATGGGGCGGTTCTGATCGTCCACCGTGATCGCCGGGCGTCGTGAGGCGGTGGGGGTGTTGCTGATGCCGCCGCTCTCGGCGGAGTTGTCGATCTGCTCCCAGCCGCCGGTCTCCGTCCACCGGGCGACGAAGATTTCGAAGTTGCCGTGGCGCATCTCGGCCCACGCGGCGTAGCGGGAGCCGTCGCTCGCGGTCGCGACCGACGGTTCCAGCGCGAGGGGGCTGTTGATCGCAAGCCCGTCGCCGGAGGCCGAGCCGTTGAGTTCGGTCCACCGTCCGCCGGGCGTGACGCCGTCGGCAAAGAACGCGTCGGTCGTGACAAGCGGGGCCGGCGTGGGGGCGATGGAAGGCGCCGGCGTCGGGGGTGGGGCGGTATAGCTGTCGGGCGTCGTACCCGCTCCGAGGCCGTAGTCGAAAAGGTCGCCGCTCGACCCGCCGGCGAGCAGTTGGTCATTGCCCGCCTCGCCGTACATCAGGTCGTTCCCGCCCTGGCCGTTGAGCTGGTCGTCGCCGCTGTCGGGGTGGCTGAGCCCGTCGCCGAAGTCGCCGTACAGCGTATCGACCGCCAGGTCATCGCCCGCCCCGGCCGCGCTGTGGCCGAAGAGCGTGTCATGGTCGGCCCCGCCAATAAGCAGGTCCTCGCCGCCGCCGCCGTCGAGCGTGTCGTCGCCGTCGCCGCCGAGCAGCGTGTCGCGGTCCGCTCCGCCCATCAGTTCGTCGTTGCCCCCGTAGCCGAAGAGCACATCCCGGCCCGGCCCGCCGTCGAGCAGGTCGTTGTCGTCCTCGGCGCCGTGCAGGCGGTCGTGGCCGGCTTCGCCGTAGAGTTCGTCACGCTCAGGGCCGGCCTTGCCGGTGCCGGCGCGGAGCGTATCGTCGCCGTCGCCGCCGAAGAGGAGGTCCGCGCCCGCGCCGCCGTCGATGTAGTCATCGCCGCCCTGGCCGTGCAGCGTGTCGTCGCCCGACTGGCCGTAGATCTCGTCGATCGTGTTGTCGTCGCTGCCCGGATCATCGCCGAGGAAACCGTAGATCAGGTCGTCGCCCGCCGAGCCGATGAGCGTGTCGACGCCCGCGCCGCCGTGAATCTCGTCGCCCGCGGTGTCGTGGCCGGCGAAGACCCAGTCATCCCCCGCGTCGCCGTACACGAGGTCGGACCCGATGCCGCTGTCGATGCGGTCGTCGCCCGGGCCGCCGCGGATCAGGTCGGCGCCGCCGAGGCCGTAGATCTCGTCGTCGCCCGCGCCCCCGTCGATGCGGTCGCCGGCGAAGGAGCCGTCGGTGAAATCGCTATCGATGCTGAAGCCCTCATCGGCACCGATGATCACGTCGTCGCCCCCTTCGCCGTGGAGCAGGTCGCCGATGCCCGTGCCGGCGAAGAGCAGGTCGGCCCCGTCGCCGCCGTAGAGCTCGTCGCGGTCGGCCTCGCCGTAGAGCTGGTCGTCGCCGCCGTCGCCGTGGAGCGTATCGCGCCCGTCGCCGCCGCGGAGGAGGTCGTCGTGGTCGCCGCCGTGCAGTTCGTCGTCGCCAAGTCCGCCGAGGATGACGTCGCCGCCGGCATCGCCGAACAGCGTGTCGTCGCCTCCCTCGCCGTGGATTTCGTCGGCGTCGTCGCCGCCGTAAACCGTGTCGTCTCCCGTGCCGGCGAGGATCAGGTCGCTGCCGCGGTGGCCGTAAATTGTGTCGGCCCCGCTGTCGCCATAGAGCACGTCCCGGCCGCCCTGGCCGAAAATGAGATCGTTGTGCTCGTTGCCGTGGATGTAGTCGGGGGCATCGTCGTCGTCATCCGCGCCGCCGGTCGGATTCGCCGGAGGCGTGGGCAGAGCCCGCGCGGCATGGCCGTACAACTCGTCATCTTCGCTGCCGCCGAAGATGAAGTCCGTCCCCGCGTTGCCCTCGATCAGGTCGGCCCCGGCGTCGCCGTACAACTCGTCGTCGCCGCCCTGGCCGAAGATGCGGTCGTCGCCCGCCCGGCCGTGGATCACGTCCGCACTGCCCTGGGCCGGCAGGGGATCGGTGGACGGATCGAGGTCGAAGCGGCCGTCGACGCTGTTGAACACGAACGCCGCTACGTCGCCGGTGACCAGATCATCGCCCGCGTGGGCGTCGATCACGTCCGAACCGAGACCGCCGGAGATCGCGTCGTTGCCGAGATTGCCTTCGATGATGTCGTCGCCGTGGCCGCCGTAGATTTCATCGTTTCCGGCGTTGCCCCGAATGTCGTCGCCGCCGCCCTGGCCGTGAATCGTGTCGTCGCCCTCCTCGCCACGGATCACGTCGGCGCTGCCACGGGCGGGGTCCATGTCGGTGGTGTCGCCCCAGACAACATCGTCGCCGCTGCCGGCGAAGATGTTGTCCACCCCGAGGCCGCCGAAGATCAGGTCGCCCGGCGAGTTCTCGTCGCCGCCGAAGATGTCGTCGAGACCCGCCCCGCCGTAGATCTCATCGCGGCCGCCCTGGCCGTGAATCTCGTCGTTGCCGGCCCGACCGTAGATCACGTCGTGGCCGGTCGCATCGTCCGCGTTGTCCGCGGCGCCTTCGGCATGACCGAAGAGCCGGTCGTCGCCTTCACCGCCGTCGATGAAGTCGGCGCCCGCGTTACCTTCGAGCGTGTCGTCGCCGCCGTGTCCGAACAGGTGGTCGTCCTCATCGCCGCCGTGGGCAAGGTCTTCGCCGGCACCTGCGAAGACATAGTCCCCGCCCGCCTGAGCGTGGATGACGTCGTTGCCCCCGCCGCCCCAGATGTCATCGCGATAGCCGCTCGTGTCCTCGAGGGTGATTGTGAAGGGTCCGGGTCCGCCGGGCGTGCCGATGATCCGGGCATTGTCGCCGGCGATCAGGTCGTCGCCGTCACCGCCGACCACGCGATCTCGCCCGTTGTCGGTCAACAGGTGGGGCACGTCGGCGGCCACGTGCAGTGGGTTGCCGACCGGCAGTGTCGAGACGTCCACCGCCCAATTGCCCGCGACGATCCAGTCGTCGCCGCCCTGGCCGATCAGGTTGTCGTTGATTTCGTCGGCACCGTTCGTGACGCCGCCGCCGCCCACGATGATGTCGTGGCCCTGCTCGCCGCCGTCCACCGGCACGGTCGAGCCCGGCGTGGGGTTGGTGTCGTTGAGCTGCGCGTGATCGCCGATGATCAGGTCCGCCCCCGGGGTTGCGCCGAGATCGCCGAAGAGAATGTCATCGCCGCTCTGGCCGATGAGGATATCGTCACCGCTCTGGCCGTAGAGCCAGTCGCGCTCGCCCGCTTCGCCGGGGTCGTCCACGCCCGTGCCGAGCAGCAGGTCGTCGCCGAGGCCGCCGAACAGGTGATCGCCGCCTGTGCCGCCGAACAGCAGGTCATCGCCGCCGTGTGACCAGGCCCAGTCGTCCCCCGGCCCGCCGTAGATCCGGTCGGCCGCAAGATCGTCGCCGGGGACTGTCTCGTTCGGATCGTTCGCATCAGGATGCGGGGCATGGCCGTAGATCACGTCGTTGCCCGCGTCGCCGTGCAGTTCGTCCGCCCCCGGTCCGCCGATGATTTCGTCGTCGCCTTGGCCGCCGTAGACCAGGTCGTCGCCGGCGCCGGCGAGGATGTGATCATGCCCTTCGTCGCCGTAGAGTTCGTCGTTCCCTTCGCCGCCGTCGATCTGGTCGTTGCCCTTGCCGCCGTAGATGAAGTCGATGCCGGCGTTGCCGAGCAGCGTGTCCGCGCCTTCGTTGCCGTCGATCTCGTCTTCGCCGTCCCCGCCTTCGATGTGGTCGTCGCCGGCGCGGCCGCGGATCACGTCATCGCCTGCATCGCCGAACAGCCGATCTCCTCGAATCGCGCCTTCAAGCTCGTCGTCGCCGTCGCCGCCGCGGAGCCATATCTCCGCGTCGAGATCCTGATCGACCTTGATCGTGTCGTCGCCGCGGCCGCCCCAGCCGACAATCATCTCCACGCCGCTGAAGCTCTGCGTCTGGCCGTATGCGGTGACTTCGACGACCGGGTCGCCGCTCTCATCGGTCCCCTCGGCGATGCTGAAGCTCTCGTCCTCGGGCGCGGGCATGGTGCCGAGGCGATCGCCGCGGTCGTCGCCCATGTTCAGGTACAGCACCTCGTCCTGCGTGATGCCGCTGGGCAGATCGCCGTTCGGCACGGTCGTGCCGCCCGCGGTGCCGAATTCGGCGAGCGTCACGTTGTCGAAATCGCAACTGACGTCGAACTCCAGCAGCGTGATGTCCACGAACTTCTTGCTGAAGACGGTGACCTTGAAAGGCCCGGCGCCGACGGTCATCTTCGCCCGCAGGAAGGCGTTGAGCGCGCCGTGCAGGTCGAAGAGGCAGAAGATCGGCGTAGACAGCAACTCCTCGATGCGAATCTTCCCGTCCATCCCCGTGCCGTGCAGATCGCGGTCGGCGAAGTTGGCTTCGATGACGCCTTCGACCCCGCCCCGGCCGGAGACCGAGGCGATGCCGAGGTCCAGTTGCGGCCCGGCCTCGATGAAGGCGCGGAACGTCAGTTCCGCCGGGTCGACGCTCGGGTTGTCCGGATCGACGTCCCAGATGAAGAACCCATCGATCAGGTTCGCCGCGCCCCCGCCGTCGATCACCTGCTGGAGCCCGAAGGTGTCGTAGCCGAAGGCGAAGTCCGCGGTGAACCGCAGGCCGCCGCCGACCGCCACGCCCAGCGGACCGAAGATCGGGAAGAACAGGTCCGGCATGTCGAATCGCAGTTCGAGCGGCGGCAGGTCGAGCGTGATGATGTCCACCGGCTTGCCGAACAACAGGTTCAGCGCCTGGCCGATCGGATCTTCGAAGACCGGGAACTTGAACTGCACGCCCTTGTCCGGCGTGCCGCCGCCGCCCTCGACGTTGTCGGTGATGAAGCTGCCGAAGTCGTTGCCGCCCTGGCTCAGCGCCCCCGCGACGTCCCCGACCCCGAGGTCCGTGATGCCAAGGTCGCCCGCGGTCAGGCCGCCGACGTCCACCCCGCCGCGCAGGTCCGTGTCCGACAGATCGAAGGTGCCCAGGTCGATCAGCACCTCGTCGTTGCCGGTGGGTAGATTCAGATTTCCGATCGTCTTGATCACGTTGATCACAGTGCCCACCGACTCGGGCACGTCTCCGAATACGATCGCCATATCCAGCAGGGAGACCCCGCCGTCGCCGTCGGCGTCCATCGCCGCGACGAGCGGGCCGATGTCGCTGAAGCCGGGGATGTTGAAGGTGATGATGTCGATGATCGGCTGGATCGGTTCGAAGACGTCCTGAATCTTCCGGATCACGTCGCCCAGCGGGCCGGAGACGAACTTGCCCAGCGACATCTGCACGTCGTGGAACACGATCTCGGGGTCGGCTCCGACGCTCGCGTCGAGTTCGCCGCCTTCCCAGGAGACGTTGGCCAGGTCCCAGTGAAACTCGAAGTACGTCATCAACGCGGGCATGGCGTCGCCGAGCCCGCCGGCGAACTTCAGCTCCAGGTCCAGGTTGAGCCCCGCGTCGAGCGAGAGTTCCGCGGTGATGTCGTCGGTGTCGAGTCGGCCGAAGTCGTTGAAGCCGAGCCGGCCGTTCGGATCGCCGCCGTAGTCGAAGTCGAGGTTGAAGCTGCCGCTGATGCCGTTGAGCAGATCGCTGCCGAAATCGTGTTCCCTCGCCGCGAGTTCGAGGATGAACAGTTGGCCGACGGCTTCGGAGTCGGCGGTTTCGAACTCGATCCCGGCTTCGAGGCCGACCTGGAATTCGTCGGCCGGCGAGGTGTCGAAGAAGAACCCCTTGTCGAGATTGACCCCGAAGCTCAGGCCCCACTGCAGGGCCAGCGCCCAGCCGACTGAAATACCGTCCAGCTCGAGATTCAGTCCCGGAATACCGATCAGCCCGAGGTCGAGGTCGGCGAGGGTGCCGCTGAGCGAATGGTCGAACTCCAGGTTGTAGGTGACTTCGCCGCTCACCGAGTCGTCGACGATCTCGTCCCAGGTCAGGTCGCCGCTGTTGTCCGCATCAAGGGCGCCGACATCGAGCCAGCCGTCGAAGATGGTGACGAGCTGCTTGGCCATGGCGATGTAGGCCGGGTCGCCGCCGAGTGCGTTGCTGAGGTTACCGATGTGCGTGTTCAGGTCGTTGAGGAAATCCGCGACGGGCGCGCTGAAGTCGCCGATGAGCGGCATCTCGCTGGCCAGGCGACTTTCCAGCCCGTCGGCGATCAGGTCCACGATCCCTTCCACGCCGTCGAGCAGCACGCCGATATTCAGGTCCTGCAGGAGGTCGAAGTTCTGGATCAGTTGTGACAGGTCGGGCAGTTCGTTGTTGTCGATCGACCAGCCGCTGGGATCGAGCAGGTCCGGCATGTCGACGATGAAAGCCCCGATGCTGCTGCCGCTCTGTTCGAGGGGCAGGTTCACGCCCGCCGCGGCGTTGAGCGATCCGGCGCTGAAGTCGCTGCTGTCGAGCTCGGCGAGGTAGTGCCGATCGTCGGTTGCCGAAGTGAAGCCGATGGCGAAGTTCGCGTTGCCGCCGCCGGGCGAGCCGTCGGCGTCAAGCGTGACTTCCCCGTCCACGACTTCCAGCGTGAGGCCCATCACGCCGAGTTCGAAGGTAATCGGCGTCGCGGTGCGGATCGCGGCATCGACGCTGAACTCGCTCGAATCGTGGATGTAGAACTTGTCGCTCACGCTGGTCGCGCCAGCGCGGTCCAGGTCGAGCCCGAAGTCCAGCGACAGATCGAGCCCGGCGTCGAAGGTCAACGCCCCGCCGCCGCCGATGTCGACCAGACTCTCGATCCCGTCGAGGGCGGGGATGTTCGCCGCGTCGAAGCCCGGAATGCCGGTGTCGAAGTTGAACGACAGCGTCTCGCTGATCAGTTCGGGCCGGTAATCGAAGTTGAACTGCAGGTCGCCGTCCGGGCGGGTCAGGGCGAAGTTCACGTTCTGCCCGGCCCGCGTGTGGTCGTCCAGCCAGTCGTTGACCACGGTGACGAACCCGTCGAGCGAGGTCGGCCGGGCATCGTCCACGTGATCGATCAGCGAGCCGAACGGCCCGGCGAGGTCCACCAGCTCGCCGAGTGAGGCGTTGACGAGGGGAATCTCCGCGTCGAAGGGCCCGGACGTCTGCAGGTCGGCGAGCTGCGTCTCGATCTGCCGCAACATCGCGATGAGCTGTTCGTAAACCAGGTCGCTGAGTCCCTCCAGCGACGGCAGGTTCACGTCGATCTCGAGCAGATCGAGAACATCATCGATCGCGTCGTCCGCATCGATGAACTCGATCAGGTCGTCCTGCGGATCGACATCGCCGTCGTTGTCCAGATCGCCGGCCCAGGTGATCTCGATCGGCGGGGCGCCGTCGTTCGCTTCGGAGAAGCTCCAGACCGAGAGATTGCCCGCGCTGACGTCGATGCGGTCGATGATCATCGATCCGTCGCCGGTGAGGAAGAAGTCGGACAGGTCGTGGGCCGCGCCGTCGCCGCAGAGCAGCTCGGTCAGCTCATCGAGGGTGATGCGGCCGTCGTCGGCGTCGGTCATCGGATCGTTGAGCGTAAAGCCGCCGGCGACGGCGAAGTTGGCGTTGATCGAGTCGATCGCCAGCTCCAGCATGCCCAGGTTCGCCGACACCGCGTCGTTGGGCAGGTTTGAGTCGTCGAGGGCGACGGATGCGTCCACCCGCAGACCGGTGTTGCTGTCGGCTTCGACGTAGGACTGATCGAGCAGGGTCTGCGTGACGCGCTGGCGCAGCACGTCCTTTTGATTGGCCGGGTCGTCCGGATCGTCGTCGGCATCGATCACCACGGTCGTGGTCTCAGCACCCACGAGCAGGCCGAGTTCGGTCACCGCGGTATCGCCCGGCTCGGCGGTGGCGATCAGCGAAGCCGCAATATCGGCCGTGGCCTGCAGGGCGAGGCGATTGATCGGCGTCCCGCCGCTGTCGGTGGCCTGCACCGCTTCGACCTGGCTCTTGAGCAGTTCGGCGAGTTCCGCGTCCCCGTCTCGCTGCCCGTCGTTGTCCTCGTCGGGATTCACCGCTTCATCGATGGCGCCGTCGATGGCCGCGTTGATGTCGGCGAGGAGCGTGGCAAGATCGGGACGACTGCCCGCGGCCACGGTGACCGAGATCAACGTCCCGCCGTTGATGAGCAGGTTGAACCCGGCGTCGCTGCTCAGGTTGAGCTGCGCATCGGCGCCCGCGTCGAGCGTGACCTCCGGCGGCGTGACATCGAGCACGAACCGCAGCGGCTGCGGCAAGCCGTCGGTGAGCCCCGTCTGCACGCCGGCGTCGAGCGTCAGGTTCACGCCCTCGTCGACCTGCAGTCCGGCGAAGCTGCCGAGGGATGCGTCGAAGCCGAGCGGCACCTGGTGGGAGAACGAGTGATCGACCTCGAGTTCCCACGTCAGCAGGTCGCGCCCGCTCGTCGGGTCGAATTCGAGCCCGAAGGCCGTCGCCCCGGTGTCGATCGCTTCAAGCGCGGCGAGGGTGGCGAAGGTCGGGTCGCCGTCGTCGTCCAGCAGTTCGCTGGTCAGGGCCGATTCGAGCTCGCCGGTCAGATCGATCAGGTCGGACAGGGAATTGCCGCCGGCGAAGGGCAGTTCCACGCCGAAGCAGCTTTCCATGTCGGCCAGCGTTTCGCTGAACTGGCGCAGTGTGGAGATGATGTAATCGGGATGCAATCGGCCGAGACTGCCGATCTCGTCGAATCCGTCGATGCGGAACTCCGCCGCTTCGCCGTCGAACAGGTCGGTGTCTTCGACGATCAGTTCGCCGCTGTCGCTGAACCCGCCCACCGTGGCCCCGAAGGGCACGTGCAGGTCGAGCGAGCCGGCCCTCTCCACCTCGAAGATCTCGTCCGCGTCGAGCCCGGCGAGCGACTGAAGCTCGGCCAGCGTCACGCGCCCCGCCTCGTCGTCGTCGGGATTGGTGATGTTGAAGTCGAAGCGCGTCTCGAAGCTGCCGGTGATGGGATCGCCGGACAGGGCGGCGTCGATCACGCCGAGGTCGATGTTCCAGTCCACGCTGTCGAGGTCGGCCTCGACGTCGAGCGACACGTCGCGGAAGCGGATGAAGGCCTTCTCCTCCAGGGGCACATCTTCGCCGGCCGAAAGGTCGTAGCCGATGTCCACGATGAAGCTGCCGAAGACGGTGGCGTCGATATCGGTCGCGGGCGAGCCGTCGGGCAGGACAAGATCGACCCCGCCGATACTGTCGGGCAGGTCGAAGGGCAGTTCGATCTGGCGTTCGAGGTCGAAGCCGCTGCTGAGGATGATCTCCTCGCAGCCGGCCATGCCGGAGTTGAGCCCGAGTTCGACGAACACCGGCGAGTTGACGCCCATGAGCCCGCCCATGAGTGTCTCGCCGTCGAGAATGTCGAGACCGAGATTGCCCTCGACCACGCTGAACGCCCCGCCGATCGCGTCCATGATGTCATCGGTGAAGCTGAGGGCGTCGCTGGTGGTCCCGAGCTCGTTGCGGATCGGGTCGAAGATCGTATCGCCCACCACGGACTCAATGTCCAGCAGGTCGGTCAGCGACAGGCCGGTCACGTCGCCGTTGAGCACGGCCTGGTCGAAGGCGGCGAAGGGTGAAAGCACGCCGCTTTCCACCTGGTCCACCAGCAGGAGCAGGGCGTCTTCGACGTCCTGGGCGATCTGCGTGTCGGCCACGAGGTGATCCACGCCGTCGAGAATCCCGCGGGCCATCGCCCGGCACAGCGCCACCGTGCTCGGGGCCTGGGAACCGGTCGAGAGGTCGACGCCCTCCGGCCCGGTGACGCCGAGGGCGCCCACGATGTAGCCGAGCGCGGTGGCGTCGGCGTTCATCTGATTGTGGTCCACCTCGCCGGTGAATTCGACGAGGGTGAAGTTCGGGTCGTACAGGAACTGATCGCGGGCCGAGGCGAGGGGCACCGTGCCGTCGCCGTACAGCGGCTGATCATCGGCGCTGATGTCTGAGTCCTGCCACCACGTCTGTCCGCTGTCGGGGATGTTGCCGAGCATCTTGTCGAAGGGCGTGACCTCGTTGGCGGTGATGTCGCCGCTGAGTTGGCCCACGTGCTCGATCACGTTGGTCGCGGTCTGCAGGCCGCTGGAGACGATGACGTGGGTCTCGACCTCGCCGCCGTGGTTGAAGGAAACCGGGTCTTGGCCGGTCGCCGGGTTTGACCCGCCGGTATCCACGCCGCGCAGCAGATTGTGGTAGTCCTCCAGCGAGAACCCGCCGTCCGCCTCCGCGAGATCGAGCCCGGCGTTCAGGTCCTCCACCAACTGGTTGCGTTCGTCATATTGCGGATGGGTCGAATCGTGGATGCTGACCGCGTCGGCATCCGGCCCGCTCTGGTAGAACGGATACGTCGCGAGCAGACCGCGCAGCGTGGGCACGTAAGCGTTGGCGAAGGCGACCTGGCGGTCGAACTCGTCCATCGCCGGGTCGATGTAGATCGTGTCCGGATCGGGGGTGCTGGGCTCGGCCTGGTTCAGGATGCGATGATCGGGCCCTTCGACCACGCCGCCGGCTTCGAAGCTTTGCCAGGCCTGCCAGAGAATCTTGGAGAGCACGACGCGTGTGGACGCATCGATGCCCCAGTCGTTGTGGATCGGGTTCCACGACATGGACGCCCCGCGCTGGGGCACGCCGATGGTGATCATGCGGCCGACTTCGGGCAGATAATCGGCGCCGGGCGCGGCGCTGCCGACGTTGTGGCCGTAAAGCGGGCTCTGGAGATAGCTGCGGGCGACGAGCCCGCCGGTCGAGTGCGCGACGATGTCGACCTGATCGAGCGTGACGCCGGTGTCGGCTTCCCACTGCTCGGCGGCCTGTCGGAGCCACCAGCCGACGTAGTCCACGCCATAGCCGAACTGATCGTCGGTGAGGTCGGCGTAGCTCATGCCGCCGGCGACGACGCCGTCCACCACCCCGTCCACCGGCGCGGGGGCCTGACGCCAGTCGTAGTTGCCCACAAAGAGATTCGCCCCGGCGTTGGCGGCGGCATCGGCGTTCGGGTCGTAGAGCTTGTAGCCGGCATTGACCAGCGTCTGCACCAGGTCGTCGTAGGTGTCCTGCAACGGTTCGAGTTCGAGGTCCGCCGGGTGCGTGCCGCGGTTGGCGTACCACGATTCGTGCTCGCCGTATTCGAAGAGCGTCGCCCCGATGCCCGGAAGGAGGACCACCGGCCGCATGCCGGCGTCGGGCGTGCCGTCGTCCGGCTCCGCGCCCTGCACCCGCAGCACGACCGGGTCGGCGTTGTTTGCGTCCGTATACCGCAACACGAGGGTGGGGGTGATTGTTTCCGTCGGCTCGCCGCCGGCCAGTGAGACGCGATCGGTGACAGGCCCGGCGTGCAGTTCGGCA
>CAYFQS010000045.1:0-11323 GCA_964345245.1 uncultured Planctomycetaceae bacterium
GAGCAGCAGCGAGGTCAGCGGGCGGGCGCGGACGAGATCGGCCCCCGGAACAGTGGGCGCGACGCTCAGCAGGCGAAGCCGCTGTTTCGCCGCCTCCGGGCTTGGCGCACGTCGCCCCTTGCGGCGGACGATGCGTCTGCCTTCGCCGGCAAGGGTCATTGGTGCAGCCCCTGTCGGGCGGCCAGCGCGACCCCCCATGTCGCGGCGAGCATGACCCCACCGGTGATGGCGAGGGCCGCGGCGATGTGCATGACTTCGTCCAGCGCGAGCACCAGCGCCGCCGCGAGCAACCCCGCGGCGACGAGGGCAAGCGACCCGGCAACGGCGGCGAGGATGATGAACAGCCCCAGCCGCGCGACGTTGCGCTTTGCCGCTTCGCCCTCGGCCTCGACGAGGTCGGCCACGCCGATTACCAGTTCGCTCAGCATCCGCATGGTCTTATCCCGACTTGGCGTCGAGCAGCTTGCCGAGAATCAGCCCGGCCGCGGCGGCGGTGACCAGGCACGTGATCGGCCGCTCCCGCACGCAGTCGCTGACCGCGTTGGCCGCCGCCTCGGCGCTGTCTTCCGCCTGATCCCGGGCATGGTGCAATCGTTCGCGACCTTCGCGCACCGCATCGCCGCTCAATGACTGCATGTCGCTTTTCAAGCTCTGCAGATCCTCACGCAACGCGTCGAGGTCCGCTCTCAGGTCGTCTTCTTTGGCCATGGTGGTGTCTCCATCTAATGGTCGCAACTCCTGAGCCGCCGTCGGCTCGGATTGCGCGACGAACGGCGAACAACTCGCCCGCCCGCATCGCTCTACTTGATTCTAGCGACCCGCGCGTGGACGTTGACATGGCGGGAACCTTGAGCGACGCATGGGAATCGCCCTTATGCGCCGCGGCCGCCGTGGCCATCCCGCAGACCCGCGACGTGGGCTATTGCGTTCGCTGGGGAGTCAGCGCGATCACCGCCGGCGCAAGCCGCGCGGTTCGAGGGTTTACGGCGAGCTGCGATCCCGACCGATGTCGCCGCGCAGAACGACGTGCCGCAGCCAGCGGTCGTCCCAGGCGTACAGGAGACTGCCGAGGGGATCGGGAGCGGCGCGCCAGGGGACGTCGGGGCGGAGGATGAGCAGCGTCGCCTCGGCGTCGCGGGCGAGACGGGCGGTGTCGGACCAGCCAAGGCGGTCGGCGTTGCCGGCGGTGATGCGCCACCAGCATTCGGCCGGGGTCGGCGGCGGGTGGCCGAGCGCCTTGGCCGCGTCGATCATGCCCCGCGCCACGCGCACCATGCATCGGTCCGGGCCGCCGGCCACGTCGCTGCCGACCGCGACCGGCACACGGGCCGCCTCGTGGGCGGCGAGGTTCATCGTCCCCGACTGCAGGAACGTATTGGCGGTGGGACAATGGGCGATCACCGCGCCTCGGCCCGCAAGCACATGGCGGTCCCGGTCGTCGAGCCAGATGCCGTGGCCGAGCATGGTGCGGCCGGTCAACAGCCCGGCCTCCTCGTAGACCTCGACATACCGCCTGCCCGGATGGACGGCCGCCACGCGTTCACACTCCTCGCGCGACTCGGCGAGATGTGTCTGCACCGGCGCCTCGCACCGCCGGGCGAGCATGCCCGCCCCCGCGAGCAGTTCCGCGCTGCAGGCGATGGCGAACCGCGGCGTGACCGCGAAACGCACCCGCCCCGTCGCCTCGCTGCAACCGGCCTCGCACTCGGCGAGCAGTTGCCGCGTCGGCCGGACGAGATCGGCCGGGGCCTCGCTGTCCATGAGCACCTGGCCCACCCACGCCCGCAGCCCGCGCTCGCCGCAGACGTCGATGGCCCGCATCGTCGCGTCGTGGTGGACGGTGGCGTAGCCGGCGAAACCCGTGATGCCGCACGCGAGCATCTGGTCGATCACGCGATCGGTCATGTCGGCGGCAAAGTCATCGTCGGCCCACTTCGCCTCGGCGGGAAAGATCACGCGGTCCAGCCAGTCGAGCAGCGACATGCCGTCGGCGCCGATCACGTCGAACTGCGGCAGGTGGACGTGGGCGTCGATGAAACCGGGCGTGATGACCGCATCGTCGCCCCCGAGGTCGGGCGTGTGCGGGCAAGAACCCTCGTGCAGTTCCCCGATCGTGTCGGCCTCGATGCGAAGCCACCCGGTCGCGAGACGGACGCGGCCGGGCGAATCGGGCAGCATGAGCGTGCCGGCGAGGATCATGGTGCAGATCATACCGCCGATTGCCGCGGGTGGGGACGCGGGTCGCGCGGGCCGCCGACCAGGTCGACGGCCCTTGACGATGGCGCACTCATCCCGGAATCCCTCGCCATTCGCGGCCGATCCAATGTTTCGCGGCGTTGCCGTGCGGCCCCGAATCGACCGCCTGTCGCAGCCGTCCTGCTCTGCTCGGGTCCGGCCCCGGGCAATCGATCATGCGCCAGGGCAATCGCATGTAATCGATCTGCCCGAGCCGCAACCCTAAGGGAGCGATCACTCCCTGAGGCGACGGACACGGGCCGATCGACAGACCGCTTCCTGCCGGGCGGGGCTCTGGTTTGGCCACATGCGTTTGCCCTGCCTCATGCGGCCGCAGCGGCAGCTCGAACTTGAAGGAATCGAGCGCATCGGATATCAAGGCCGATTCACACGAAACCGCCAGAGCTTACAGCGCAGGAGCGACGCCGTTATGAACAAGGTACGCATGGGACTGATCGGAGCCGGAGGGATCGGCAACCTTCACATGAGCTACTTCGAGAAGGTCGAGGGGCTCGAGTTCACGGCGGTAGCGGACATCGATCCCGACGCGATGCAGGCGGCGGTGGAGAAATACGGCGTCGAGGGTTTCGATACCGGCCAGGCCCTGATCGACAGCGGCAAGTGCGACGCGGTGCTGATCTCCACGCCCCACTACGACCACCCGGTGCTCGCCCAGGCGGCGATGAAGGCGAACCTGCACGTACTGACCGAGAAGCCGGTCGCAGTGACGGCGAAGGCGGCGGCGGAGACCAACGCCCTGGCCAAACGCAAGAAGAAGCTCGTCTACGGCGCGATGTTCCAGATGCGCACCGCCCGCACGTGGGCGAAAGTCAAGCAACTTGTCGAAGACGGCGAGATCGGCGAGATGAAGCGGATGAGCTGGATTGTCACGAGCTGGTTCCGCACCCAGGCCTACTACGACAGCGGCGGCTGGCGGGCCACGTGGGACGGCGAAGGCGGCGGGGTGCTGCTCAACCAGTGTCCTCACAATCTCGACATGCTCTGCTGGGTCTGCGGCACGCCGACCAGGGTCATCGCCCAGATCGCCCTGGGCAAGTACCACAAGATCGAGGTCGAGGACGACGTGACCGCGTACCTCGAGTTCAAGAACGGCGCGACCGGACTCTTCGTCACCACGACCGGCGAAGCCCCGGGCACGGATCGATTCGAGATCGCGGGCGACCGTGGCCGGCTCGTCGTCGAAGGCGGCGCCATTGAAATCATCAAGACCGATCTCCCGGTCAGCGACTTCTGCAAGAACTCGGAAGAGCGTTTCGCGAAACCGCCAACCAGTCGCATGACCGTCGACCCGGGCAAGGGCGGCAACAGCCACCAGATGATCACGCAGAACTTCGTGAACACGATCCTGAAGAGCGAAGAGCTGCTCGCCCCGGCGACGGAGGGGCTGCACGGCCTGGAGCTGTCCAACGCGATGATCATGAGCGGCCTGGAGAACAAGCCCATCGAGATTCCCACCCCGCGGGACAAGTACGAGCAACTGATCCGGAAGCTGGCCAGGCAGTCGAAGCCGAAGAAGACCAAACCGCGCAAGAAGAAGACGAAGAAGGACGACATGGGTTCGTCCTTCCATTGAGCCGGCAGCAGTGTACGAGCACAAATTCTGGCAAAGCCCTCGCGAGATCAACGCAACCTTCGATTCTGATTCAAAAACAGGGGCACGGGCACGCCGATTTGGCCGTTGCCAGAACAAATCCTCGCACACCGGCAGCACGAGCATCGCGATGATGCTACAATCCGATTATCATGTCGATCTCGGCGCCACATCCCAACCGAGCGCGAAGGATCGGGTTCACGCTCATCGAGCTGCTCGTGGTGGTCGCGATCGTCGCGCTGCTGATCAGCATTCTCATGCCGGCCCTGGGCCAGGCGAGGGACATCACCCGCACCGCGGTGTGCCAGAGCAACCAGCGGCAGCAGTACTTCGCCTTCGACGCCTTCGCCCACGACCATGACCGCTACTTCCCCGGCAGCGGCGGGGCGAATCGACGGGGCCAGGGCATCGGGCAGATGATCCCGCTCTACGAGCCGGCGGTGTACCTTCCCGACTCGATCCCGATTCGATTGGGCTATCTTCCCGACGACTCGGTCTACCGTTGTCCACAATCGCATCGCGACCGCGACACGATCAACGTCTACGCCACGTCCCGTTGGGGGGGGAAGTGGGGCAAGATGTTTCACTACGGGTACAACCAGACCTTCGTGGGCACGCACCTTCGATCGCCGGGATATCTGTACGGCCAGTGGAACCACGAGTGGCGGGCGGAGATGATGCCCTACCGGGGCTTTGAGATTCCGGAGCCGAACCGGACGGTGTTGCTGGCCGACCAACTCCACCCGCGGGATCACACGCATGGCGGGCAGAACGCCAGTGCCGTGCACGACGGGCACACCAAGGCCGCGGCGACCTGGCTGGACGGTCACGGTGAAACGCCCGTCGTCGAGGGAGCGGACCATTCCAACGCCCTGCGCCTGGGCTACATCGAGACGTACTACAATATCGGGCGATAACCGCCAACCGAAGAAGCCCGTTCCCGTGGATTGTTATGTTGCCAATAACGGGCGCAGGGTTTACCTTATTCCGTTGACAGTTATTCGAGATTCGCCCCCATCGCCGCAACGACCACCACGGCGGGCGGGCCTATGATTGGCCTAAAATCGGGGGCGGTCGCAGGTACACGGACGTGCGCTATTTTCGGGACGGACACGATGTCGTCGATCTTGACGCCAACCAGCACAGAAGCCCAGCCGAGCGACCGGCCGCGGGAGTTCCTCAACCGCGAGCTGACGTGGCTGGTGTTCAATCAGCGCGTCCTTCACGAGGCAATGGACGAGCGCACCCCCCTGCTGGAACGGCTGCGTTTCCTCGGCATCTTCACGTCCAACCTCGATGAGTTCTTCATGAAGCGCGTCGGGGGGCTGAAACGCCAGGTCTGGGCCGGCGTCGTGAGTCTGTCCATCGACGGCATGACGCCTTCCCAGCAACTCGCGGCGATCCGGTCCACCGTCATCCCCATGCTGCAGGAGCAGGCCCGCACCTTCACCGAGGACATCCTGCCCGCCCTCGCCGAGCAGGGCATCCACGTCCTGGAGTGGGACCAGCTCACCGACGCGGAGAAGGAGTGGGGCAAGGCGTACTTCAACGAGAACATCTTCCCCGTACTCACGCCGTTCGCCGTCGATCCGGGGCATCCGTTCCCCTTCCTCTCGAACCTCTCGCTGTCGCTGGGGGTGACGTTGCGGCACGAGGGAAAGGAAGAGCGGCTGTTCGCCCGCATCAAGGTGCCCGACGTGCTGCCGCGATGGGTGCGGAGCGAGACGGACGAGTTTCCCGACGAATTCCGGTTCGTGAACATCGTGGACATCATCCGGCACAATCTCGACGAACTGTTCGAGGGGCTGGAGGTGCTCAGCGTCACACCCTTCCGGGTGACGCGCAACGCCGACGTGGAGCGGGACGAGGAGGACGCCGAGGACCTGCTGGACCTGATCGAGCAGGAGTTGCGTGAGCGGCGGTTCGCGCGATGCGTCCGCCTGGAGCACGAACCGAACGCCGACCCGTGGACGGTGCAGTTCCTCATGCAGGCCCTGGACGTCACGGAGCAGGACGTGTACGAACTGCCGGCCGAGCTGGACTACACCGGCCTCAAGCCGGTGATCGACCTGGAGCTGCCGCACCTGAAGTACCCGTCCTGGACGCCGGTCGTGCCCGCCCCGCTGCAGGATGTGGAGGCGGACATATTCCGCGTCATCCGCAGCCGCGACCTGCTCGTGCATCATCCGTACGAAAGCTTCTCCGCCAGCGTCGAGCGCATGATCCGCGACGCTGCGGAAGACCCGAACGTCCTGGCGATCAAGCTCACGCTCTACCGCATCGGCGAGAGCCACAGCTTCATGAACAGTCTCATCCGGGCGGCGGAGAACGGCAAGCAGGTAGTCTGCCTGGTGGAACTCAAGGCCCGCTTCGACGAACAGCGGAACATCCAGTGGGCCCAGGAGCTCGAACGGGCCGGCGTGCACGTGGTCTACGGCATCGTCGGCCTCAAGACGCACACCAAGCTGACGCTCGTGGTCCGCCGCGAATCCCGGGGGCTTCGCTGCTACGCCCACGTCGGCACCGGCAACTACAACGTCACCACCGCCCGGCTGTACACCGACCTGGGCATGCTCACCGCACGCAAGGAGATCACCGACGAGGCGATCGAGTTGTTCCACTATCTGACCGGCCGGTCGCTCAAGGAAGACTACGATCGACTGCTCGTGGCCCCGTCGACCATGCGCAAGCGCTTCATGGACCTGATCGAGCGGGAGGTAGAGAACCAGGAAGCCGGCAAGCCGGCCCACATCGTGGCCAAAATCAACTCGCTGGAAGACCGCAAGATCATCCGGGCCCTGTACCGGGCCTCGGGCGCGGGTGTGCCGATCGACCTGATCGTGCGCGGCTTCTGCTGTCTGCGCCCGGGGGTGCCGGGCATGAGCGAGAACATCCGGGTGATCTCGATCATCGGCCGATTCCTCGAACACGCCCGCATCTTCCACTTCCGCGATGGCCGGGAAGACCCGGTGGAAGGGAAGTTCTTCATCGGCTCGGCCGACTGGATGTATCGCAATCTCAACCATCGCGTCGAGGTCGTCACGCCGGTGGAGCACCTGCACTGCCGCCAGCGGCTGTGGGAAATCCTCGACGTTCAACTCAACGATCAGCGTCAGGCGTGGGACATGAAGCCCGATGGCGACTACGTCCAGCGCCAGCCGACCGATCCGCAGACGCAAATCGGCACACACCTGACGCTCATGGCCCGTGCCCTGGATCGCAGCAACATTTCGCGCCAAGGCCACGTCGTCTGATCACGGAGTTCGCGATGACCAAGACACCGCTCACCTCGAGTCATCTGTTTGCTGCGTCGACCATCCTGAAACAGGTGGACGTGCTGGCCGAGAATGCCCGGGGCGCGCGGGAAGGCGGCCATCCCGATGCCGTGCACCACATGCGGGTCGCGTCCCGGCGGATTCGTAACGCGATCAACCTCTTCGAGAGCGTGCTTCCGGCGAAGCGGGCCGCACGCTGGGAGAAGCGGCTCAGACGACTGACGAATGCGCTCGGCCGGGCCCGGGACCTCGATGTCAAGATCGAATTCGCCCGCCAATTCCGCGATGCCCTCCCCGAAGGCAAGGCCGGTCGCGGACTGCGGCCGGGCGTCGAGCGGCTGCTGCTCCGTCTCGAACAGGCGCGGCAGCGGGTCCAGCGGCGCGTGGTCAATGAACTGGACCGTTTCGAAAAACGCCAGGTCGTCACCGACGTTCGCGAGACGCTGCGCGACGTCAAGGTACAGGCGAAGACCCTGCACGTGCGGGCGCACGACCCGCGGATTCGGGCCGAAGCAGGCCCGGCGATTCTCCGGCGCCTCGAAGAAATGCTCGTGTTCCAGCCGTACGTCGGCGACCCGCAGCAGACCGACCAGCACCACCAGATGCGCATCGCGGCCAAAACGCTGCGCTATACGCTGGAGACGTATCGGCCGCTCTACGAGGATGGGCTGGGCCGCCAGTTGCAACTGGCGAAGAAGGTGCAGGGCGACTTGGGCGCCATTCACGACTGCGACGTCTGGGTCGAGTGGGTTCCGCGGTTCCTGGATGAGGAAGGCCGCCGCTTCGATCAGTTTTACGGTCACCGGCGAGGATTCCGCCGCATCCAACGAGGCGTTGAGCATCTTCACGATGACCGCGCCCGGCGGCGAGACGAGTTGCTCCGCGAATTCGCCGACTGGTGGCAGGCGCGAATGCGAAGCGAAACGTGGGAGAAGTTCCGCGAGCTCTTTGACCGGCCCGTGCACGTGGTCGGCATCGCCCATCCGCCCGGACTGTCGGTCGAGAGCGAATCGGTGAATCGGGCGTCGTAAGCACCTGCCGCCGAATCACGATGCCGTCGCTACGTCAATGCCGGCTCCTTCTCAATCAACACCGGCGTGTGCGGCCTCACCGCGGACAGCACGGTCGCATCGTCCAGCACCCGCCCGATGACGTTGACGGGACTTGCCGCCACCGGGGCGTCGCCCGTGCTCGCCGGCGTCGAGCCGAAGAAAATGCACAGCGCCGACCCCGCGGGCCAGAAGGCGATCTCGCCGACCGCGACCTGCGCCCGGGCATCGTCCGCCGCTTCCGCCTGCACCGGGATCGAGAAGTAGATCTCCTCACCCCATCGCTGAGCGTCGGCGTGGATCGGCAGCGTCTCACCCACGCGGCGGGCGGTTTCGGTCTCGTTCAACTCGCCGCGCAGCGTCAGCTCGCCAACGGTGATTCGAATTCGGCTCATGATCGCGCCTCCCGTGAGCAGTTGCACGCCGCGGGAGTCTAACATACCCACGGTTAGTCGGCGGTCGTGTTACCATGGATGCGACGAGGCCGAACATGCAAGACAAGCGGAGATATTTTGGGCTCGCGGCGGTATTGCTGACCGGGTCGCTGGGGGTCGCGGCGGCGGCGGAAGAGCAGCCGGCGGATGACCGGCCCGAGCCGTCTGTGGGCGAACTCGTCACGGCGTTGGCCAGCGATGACATGGCCGAGCGCGACGCCGCCACGCGACAGCTCATGCTCCGGCATCTGAGCGAGGAACAGCTACGCAGCGCCTTCAACCTCGCGGAGATGCCCGAGCAGCGCCATCGCCTGCTGCGGGTGGCCCGGCACCAGTTCTACCGCGATCGCGTGCCCGTGCCGGAAGGCGTCGACGACGACCACGGCTCCATCGGCATCGCCATGCGGATCGAGCGCCCGGAGGATCACCCGACGCTCGAACACGGCGGGATGGGCGTCGAGAGCGTCCTTGCCGGCTTCCCGGCCTACGTCTACCTCAAGCCGGGCGATATCATCTTCGCCATCGACGGTAAGCCGCTACCCCGCAACATCACATCCGAAGCATTCCAGCGGCTCATCCGATCCCACCGGCCGGGCGAGATGATGTCGGTGCAGGTACTCCGCGGCCAGGAGCGACTACGCGTCCGCTTCGAGGCGGGCAGCGGCGCGAAGCTCGCCGCCCTGCACTCGCCAACAGTGGTGACCGGCGTGCCGGCCGAAAACATCTCGTGGTCCAGCTTTCGACGCAGCCTGCTCGGTGCGGCCGACATCGTCCCGCCTCTCGGGTTGCCGGAATCGCCGCAGACCTCCTCGTCGCAGACCGATCAGGCCGATTGACATTGCCGCCGGCACGAAGCCGCCTCGTTCAAACCGACCGGCCGCTTGTCATCCTCCGCCGAGCTGACTAGTCTGACCGCGACTCACCCCGCAAGCGAGCCTTCCCCCCGATGCCTGAACTCCATCCATTTGCCCCGGTCCGATACGCCAGCGACGACGGGGAGATCAGCGACCTGATCTCTCCGCCCTATGACGTGCTCGACGAGGGGCCGAAGCAACAGCTTCTCGCCCGCAACAAGCACAACATCGTCGCGGTCGATCTGCCGGTGACCCCGCCGAAGACGGTCGGCCCGGACGAGGCCTACGAAGAGGCCGGCCGGCAGTTCCGGCAATGGCTCGACGACGCCGTGCTCGTGCGTGAAGACCACCCCACCATCGTCGCGTACGAACAGGCCTTCGAGATTCACGGGGCGACCTACGTGCGGCGCAGTATCTTCGCCATCCTCGAGATCGAAGATTTCGGCCGGCCCAACGGCGGCATCCACCGCCACGAACTCACCATCAAGGGCGGTACCGACGACCGCCTCAAGCTGATGCGGGCGACCGACGCCCAGCTCTCGCCGATCTTCGGCATCTTTTCCGATCCGGACCAGCACGTCGTCGGCACGCTCGGCGGGCATTTCGACGGCCGCGATCCCGACTTCCGCGGCGTGACCCACACCGACCACGTCGAGCACCGCTGCTGGCTGGTGGATGACCAAACGCTGACCGGCGCGATCACCGAGTTCATGCGCGGCACGGACGTGTTCATCGCCGACGGACACCACCGCTACACCACCGCCCTGAACTACAGCCGGGAGAATCCTGATAACGAAGCCGCGGGGCGATGCCTCTTCGTGCTCACCGCCCTGCAGGACCCGGGCATGATCGTGTTGCCGACCCACCGCGTGGTGTCCGGCCTGCGCGGGTTCGCCTTCGACCGTTTCATCAGCGAAGCCGAGGCAACGGGGCTGATCCGGACCCGCCCGATGCCCGAGCTGAGTGATCCGGCGACCGTGACCGGCGACCAGCTCAAGGGCTTCGGCCCGCACGGCATGCTGCTGTATCACCCCGCCGGCGGCGCCCCGCTGGCGATCAGCGCGACGCGTGAGGACCCGCTGGCGGACCTGACGCCCGATCGCCCGGAAGTCTGGCGGAAGCTCGACGTGGCGGTGCTGCACGAGTTGCTGATCGATCGTGTGCTCAAGCCGACCTTCGGCAGCGACGCGTTCTCACTGAAGTACATGGCGGACGCGGACGACGCCCGTGCGGCGGGCGAGACGGCGGCGGATCGGCTGGCGATCTTCGTCCAACCCACGCCGCTCGAGCAGGTCTGCGAGGTCTCGCGGGTCGGCGAAGTCATGCCACCCAAGAGCACTTACTTCTTCCCGAAGCTCGCCACCGGTCTCGCGATCCACCTGATGAAGTAATCCCTTCGAAGCGACGCGGTCAAGGAGAGCAACATGCGACCTGGAGGCCCTACCTTCCAGAAGTTCGAAGACCCTGGAGGCTGGGTTTCGGCCGTCAAAGACGCCGGCTACGGCGAGGCATTCTGCCCGGTCGGTCCGGACACCGACGACGACACGATCGCCGCTTATGTCAAAGCCGCCGAGGAAGCCGACATTGTCATCGCCGAGACGCGGCCGGGCCTCGGCAACCTTGACTACGCGACCTACCTGCGAGAGCTGTCCAAGCTGGACCCCGACACGACGTTGATGCTCGAGCATCTGTCCGACGAGGCGGAATACCGCCTCGCCGCCGACCATATCCGCAAGGTGGCCACCGAAGAAGGGATCGACCTGGCATGAGCGAGTCGATCGAGGTGATCCAGTTCACCGCTCGCGGGCAGCTCGCACGAAGCTTTGACGGGTCCCAGAGAACAGTGGTGCAGCCATGAATGATG
>CAYFQS010000045.1:11423-15076 GCA_964345245.1 uncultured Planctomycetaceae bacterium
GCTCGCACGAAGCTTTGACGGGTCCCAGAGAACAGTGGTGCAGCCATGAATGATGATGCTCAGCCAACGCCCTTCAGCGATGTTGACGAACTGGAAGCTGCCCTTTCCCGGCCCCCGCCCTGGCTCATCGAAAGGATGGCGGAACTGGACGGCGACATGCTCGTCCTCGGTGCCGCGGGCAAGATGGGCCCGACGCTTACGACGATGGCGAAGCGGGCGAGCGATGAAGCCGGGGCCTCGCGGCGGATTATCGCCGTCTCGCGTTTCAGCCGGCCCACGGCCCGCGCGGCCCTCGAGGCGGTCGGCGTCGAAACGATCGCCGGCGATCTGCTCGACGAGCGTTTTGTCGCATCCCTGCCCGACGCCCCGCTCGTGGTGTTCATGGCGGGCATGAAGTTCGGCGCGTCCGGCCGGGAAGCCCGGACGTGGGCGATGAATGCGTACGTGCCGGCCCTGGTGAGCCGACGCTTCACCGATTCGCGCATCGCCGTGTTCTCCACGGGCAACGTATACGGCACGACCCCGGTCACCAGCGGCGGCAGCCGCGAAGGGGACGCCGTGCGGCCGATCGGCGAATACGCGATGAGTTGCCTCGGCCGGGAGCGCATCTTCGAGCACTTCAGCCGGGAGCATGGCACGCCGGTGTCGATTATCCGCCTCAACTACGCCTGCGAGATGCGATACGGGGTCATCCTCGACCTGGCCCGGAAGATTTTCGCCGGCGAGCCGATTGACCTGACGATGGGTTACTTCAACGCGATCTGGCAGGCCGACGCCAATGCGATGGCGCTCGGCGCCCTGGCCCACGCGGCCAGCCCGCCGTTCGTGGTCAATCTCACGGGCCCGGAACGACTGCGGGTACGCGAAGTGGCCCGGCGGTTGGCCGAGTGGATGGACAAGCCGGTGCGATTCGTCGGTGACGAAGCACCGGACGCCCTGCTGAGCGACGCGAGCCGCGCGTTCGAACTCTTCGGTCCACCGCCCGTCAATGCAGAACCACTCATCGCCTGGACGGCGAACTGGATCGCCCGTGGCGGGCAAACGCTCGACAAGCCCACGAAGTTCGAAATACGCGACGGTCGCTTCTGATCCTGCGAGGAGACGATGAACGAAAAATTGCGACATGCACTTCAACAGGGCACCGTCATCCCCGCCCATCCCCTGGCGCTCAGCGCCGAAGGGAAGCTCGACGAACGGCGGCAACGGGCGCTGAGCCGGTACTACCTCGCCGCCGGGGCCGGCGGCCTCGCCGTGGGCGTTCACACCACGCAGTTCGCAATCCGCGATCCGAAAGTCGGACTCTTCAAGCCCGTGCTGACGCTGGCGAAAGAGGTAATGGATCGGGCCGATGAAGCCGCGGACGGTGAGACCCGCGTGCTTCGCATCGGCGGCGTCTGCGGCGAGACCGCGCAGGCCGCCGGCGAAGCCGAGTTGCTGCGGGACCTGGGATACCATGCCGGGCTGCTGTCCCTCGCCGCGATGCAGACCGCGGACGAGTACGCCCTGATCGAGCATTGCCGGCGCGTCGCCGACGTCCTCCCCCTCATCGGTTTCTATCTGCAGCCGGCCGTGGGCGGACGGGCACTCTCGTACGATTTCTGGCGACGCTTCGCGGAAATCAAGCGGGTCGTGGCGATCAAGATCGCCCCGTTCAACCGCTACCAGTCGCTCGACGTGGTCCGCGCCGTCGTCGACGCCGGCCGGGACGATATCGCCCTCTACACCGGCAACGACGACCACATCCTGCTCGACCTGCTCACGCCCTACCGCTTCACCCGCGGCGAGGAGCGGGTAGAATGCCGCATGGTGGGTGGGTTGCTCGGCCAATGGGCGGTGTGGACCGGTCGGGCGGTGGAACTGCTGCACGCCTGTCGTGACGCCGCCGGGGAACCCCGGGTGGATCGAGAACTGCTCGTTCGGGCCAACGAACTCACCGACGCCAATGCGGCGCTGTTCGACGCGGCCCACGGCTTCCGCGGATGCATCGCCGGGCTGCACGAGGTGCTTCGCCGACAGGGCCTGCTGGAAGAGGTTCGGCTTCTCGATCCGGACGAGGGCTTGAGCCCGGGACAAACCGACGAGATCGACCGCGTCTACCGCGCCTATCCTCAGCTCCATGACGACGCGTTCATCGCCGAACACCTGGATGAATGGCTGGGGTGAGACCGCCGGGCCCCACCGACGTACTCGGAGCCAAGACCATGACGAGCATGACCCGGCGCGAGCGGCTGACCGCGCTCTTCGAACACCGCAACCCGGACCGACCGGCGGTGAAGCTCTGGCGGGCGGGGACGGACGACCGACTGCTTCACCCGGACTACGCCCCGGTACGCGACGCCGCCCGCGAACTCACCGATCTGATGGTCGACTTCGGCGCGCCCTTCGACCTGTACTGTGGCCGGCATCGCGACCGGCACGTCGCGGTGCGCGAGGAGCCGACCGATTCGTCGCTCTGGGTGGATGTCGTGCGAACGGTGCGGACGCCGCGGGGCCTGCTGCAAAGCGTCCTCACCCGCAGTACGCAGAATCGGCCGGGCTACCAGAAGGAGTATCTGCTCAAGGAGCCCGACGACATCCCCAGGTTGCTCTCGCTGCCGTACGACCCGTTCGAGTTCGATCCGCAAACGTATCACGAGACGGATCGGCGGACGGGCGACGCGGGGATCGTGCTTCTCCGGCTCGACCACGCCATGTACGGCCTGCAACGGTTAATCGGGTCGGAGAATTTCGCGCTGTGGAGCTTCGAGGCCGAGCCGCTCATGCTCGAAGCGATGCAGGTGTTCGCCGAACGCATCCGCGATCACGCCCGGACGATTCTCGCTACAGGCCTGCGGCCGATCTTCGGCTGGATCGGCCCGGAACTCGCCATCCCGCCGCTCATGTCCGTCGACCACTTCCGCCGCTACGTGTTCGACCTCGACAAGCCGCTGATCGACCTGCTGCATGATGCCGGCTCGAGGGTCTGGGTGCACTGTCACGGCAAGATGTCGCCGGTGATCGAGTTGTTCGCCGACATGGGGGTGGACGTACTGAACCCGGTCGAGCCGCCGCCCATGGGCGACGTGACGCTGAACGAGGCGTTCTCGATGGTCGAGGACCGCATGGCCCTCGAAGGCAACATCGAGACGCACGACCTGATGACCGAGGACAGGCCCGAGCTCAAGACAAAGATCGACGCCTGCCTCGCCGCCGCCACCGGCGATCGCCGACTGATCCTCTGCCCCAGTTCCGGGTACATGGAGCACCCCGCCCCGCCGCCGCGACTGATTGACAACCTGCTGACCTACATCCGCTACGGTGTGGCTCAGGCCGAGCAGATGGCCCGGGGGTGAGCGTTCCAACCGGCAGGACCACGCGGCCCCCACCGCTCTCTCCATCGCCCCACCCCTGGTGCCGGCGTGGATCACGGGAAAATGAGTCGCGCCTCGTTTCGCTCGCCCCCTTTTCTGCCCTTGAACCAGCCGGGCCAGAGGGCTGAAGGGGCGGTACGTCGCCCGCACCGGGAAGCCGAGGACGGCAAACAGCATCAGGTCGCCGACGATGATGAGCGTGCGTCTGGTGATGATTCGCTTCACCCGATGTTGCGGTACGACATAATTCATCCTGACACGAATGCCATGAACTTAAGCGGCAAGTGTTTGTCTTGTCATGGC
>CAYFQS010000046.1:0-15054 GCA_964345245.1 uncultured Planctomycetaceae bacterium
GGTGCTCGCCGCCGAAGAGCCGGTCGTTGCCTTCCCCGCCGCGGATTTCAAGCCCCGCGAGGTCGGCACCTTCCTGGTAATTGCCCTGCGAGATGCCCCATTCGCTTTCGATCACGCCCCCGCCCGGAAGCGGGAACATGAACTCGGCGTCGGCGTGCACTTCATCATCGCCCGCCCGGGTGTCGATCACCTGGCGCTCGACGCTGACGACCTGGTAGTAGGCGTACTGCTGCGTGTACTGCCAACGCCCGCCATCGACAACCCCGCTGGCATGGAAGTACAGTTCGTTTTCGGTGATCTCGTTGACGGCAGTGATCTCAAGCGTCGCCTCCGCGCCGAAATCCGTGGTCGCGAGCTTGATGTTCACCCCTTCGACCTCGGCCTCCACGTCGCTACCGAGCCCGGCGTTCTCAAGGGCGTCGTTGAGATCGTCGACCAGGTCGATCACGCTCTCGTTATCGCCGTCGGCGGGAACGGTGACCTGCGCCGCCGCTTCGCCGTCGACGGACAGGGAGAACACCGCGTCGTCGGTGAGTTGCCCGTTCAGGGCCGGGGTGCCGTCGCCGATGATCTCGGCCCGCACCTGCCCCGCCTCGGTGATCCAGGCCTGGTTCGCCGTGTCCCACACCCACGCGCTCAGTTCGTAGCGCTGGAGGAATCGGCTGAAACGAATCGCCACGAAATCGGGCACCGGCCGGCTCAGTTCATCGTAATCGCCGCCGAGGAACAGTACGCGGTCGTCGCCCTCGCCGCCGTCCAGCCGGTCCACCTGCGTCGTGATAATGCCCGGCAGATCATCAGGGATGATCTGGAAGGTGTCGTCGCCCTCGCCGCCGAACAGCAGATCGCTCGCCTGCTTGTCCAGTCCGCCGGTGAGCACGTCGTTGCCTTCCCCGCCGAAGATCCAGTCCTCACCCGCCCCACCGCTGAGCACGTCGTGCCCTTCGCCGCCAAGAATGACGTCGCGGCGAATGACGTCCGGTCGGGCGGCCACGTCGACCTCGGCCACGTCCACGCCATCGCCGAGCTCGATCAGCAGTTCGTAGATCGTCGGAATGCGATCCGGCGCGGCGACCTGCAGGAAGTAGGATTCGCCCACCGCGATGTCCGGCAGGTCCACCGCCGGGCCGAGGTCGATCTCGCCGTCGCCGCCACCTTCGCGCACGAGTTGCAGCTCCTCGAACTCATCGTAGCGGTAGAGGGCGACGGTCGGCTCGCCGAGCATGTCCTCCAGCGACAGCGCGAGGCTGCCCGCCGCTGGATCGATGCTGAACACCAGTTCGTACCAGTCGACATCGTCCGGGTGGTCGATGGTCATGCCGGCGTACTCGATGCCGCCGCCGATCTCATCGCCGGCCGCACGGTCGCCGGCGCGCACGCCGAGCTCGTCCTCCGCCGCGACGTTCGCATGGGTCACCTGCAACGAAACCTCTTCGCCGGTCTCGTTCGTGCGGAGCATCAGCCGCCCGTCAAGATTGACCGCGAACACGCTTCCGACCAGCGCACTGGCGTCCAGCGCGTCGTTGATGTCTTCGATCAGATCGTCGAAGTTGACGTGCACCTGCGTCGGAGCGGACGCGATGGTCAGTTCCGCGGTCAACCCTTCGGTGAGCGAGCCATCGGTGAACTCCAGGCGGAACGTGGCGTTGCCGGCGAGCTTGCCGTCGATCGGACCGGCGATATCAGCGCGGATCGACGCCGGACCGCCCAGGCGATACGCCCGCGAAGGGTCGGCCGGATCGCCTGCCACTTCGTTCCGCTGATCCTGCTCGGTCTCGTCCACGAGGATCGAGTTGCCGGACAGAATCTGCACCTCGTCGTTGCCCTCGCCCGCGTCGATCCAGACGGTCTTCTGCACCGTCGGGCCGATCGTGATCCGGTCGTGACCGCCGAGAGCGTCGATGATAATCGCGAGATAGTCGTCCTCGCCGGGCAGCAGATCGCCGTTCAGAACCGTCTGCTCGTAGCGAAGCTCGCGTGCCTCGGGGTCTTGCGACTGAATCGCTTCGAGGTCGGCGATGAGATCGCTGGCGTCCCAGATCGGGTGGCCGTCCTCGTCGGTCGCGCCGAAGTCAAGGCGAATCTGAGCCGCGAAGGTGTAATAACCGCTGTTGTTTGTCAGGCGGGTAATGAGGTGATGGTCCTGGAACAGGCCCGGCTCGGTGACGAAGTCGACACTGATCACGTCGGCGGCGTCGGTGGCCGCGTAGTACCAGACCTTGTCCGTGGCCTTAGCGTATTCCTTCCACTCATCGCCGGCGGGGACGGCATAGCCGGTCTCGAACAGCTCGCCCTCCCAGGTGTACAGCTCGTCCTCCCCCCCGTTGCCGTAAAGGAAATCAAGCGCCGTGCCGCCGAAGAGCTTGTCGTCCCCGTAGCTGCCGAGCATGCGGTTCATGCCGGTCTCCTCGAGCACGTAAGGCGGTTCGCCGGGCTCGTCCTCGCGCGATCCGTCATCGTCGAGATCGCCATCGTTGTCGTGCAGCGACCCGACAAACACGCCGAACTGATCGGTGCGAATCTGGAGGTAGCCGCTGTCGCTGGTGAACACGAGACGGTTGTCTTCGTCGAGCGAGGCGTTGACGTCGGCCCCGATCCCGGCGGTCGCCAGCTTCGCGTTCAGCTCGTCCACGATGTCGCGGGGAGACGTGTTCGTGTCATCGGATTCCAGCAGCAGTTCGACCGGCTCCGCGTCGGCGTCGCCGATGATCAGCGAGCAACGGGCGTCCCGGCCGAGCACGCCGTCGTGGGGCAGATATGTGAAGGCGGTGATGGACACCTCGCCTTCGCCTTCCGCGGTCTGGCCGTCCTCGAAATGCAGCGGGCCGGTGGGATCGAAGCTCCATGCGTAGAGGCGGTTCGTGCCCTGACCGCCGATGAGATCGTCGTGTCCCTGGCCGGCGAAGAGAACATCGTGATCGCCGGTCACGCCGATGCCTGCGCCGCCGTCGCCCCAGAGGCGATCGTCCCCACCGTAGCCGTAGAGGATGTCGCTGCCGCGCCCGCCATCGAGGCGATCGCGGGCGTCGGAGCCGATGAGAATGTCGTTGCCGCTGCCGCCGTCGATCACGCCGGTCCAGTCCTGGCGGTCGGCGAGGGCGCTGGTATCCGGGGCATGCTCGCCCGCGGCGAAGCCGATCAGGTCGTCGCCGCCGAGACCGGAGACGCGGAACTGCTCGACCCGCGGCACGTCGTCGCCGTCTCGCCAGTTCGCCACGATGGGCCGGCCGTTGTAGTCCACCGTCATCAGCGCCACCGCCACCTGCCCGCTGTGCAGCGCGAGCATATCATCGGTCACGCCGTTGACGCTGGTGATCTGCATCCCGGTATCGCGGCCGAGGCCGCTGGTCTGCAGGCGAACCCGGTCGCCCACCCGTACCGCCTGCACGGCGTCGGGCCGCGTGGCGAACGCCGGTGTTGCAAACAGCGCCGCCTCCAACGCCTGATTCAGATCGAACACCAGGTGATCGATACTCTCGTTCAGCGGATCGTCTTCGAGCACGACCGGCTCGATGTCCACCCCGTCGATATTGAGCGTGAACGTCGCCGTCGCCCCGGCGCCGAGCCGCCCGTCGTCAAAGAGGTCTTCCTCGGCAGTGATGCCGACGTCCCGTTCACCGAGCGTGATGCGGTCGTTGAGCAGCGTGCCCTCGACGGTGAGGATATCGGTGGCGTTGTCGTCGACCACATCGCCCCGAGTGCGGTTGCCCCAGTGGCCGTCGAAGACCTCGCCGAAGCGGTCGTAGTCCTCGCTGGTATCGAGGACGAGGAAATCGATGTCGCCGCCGCCGTAGAGGTAGTCCAGGCCGTTCTGGCCTTCGATCCAGTCACTGTCCGCCCCCCCGAGCATCACGTCATCGCCGCCTCCGCCGTACATGAGGTCCTGCCCGGTGTCGCCGTACATCCGGTCGGCCCCGCCTTCGATCGCCGCGAGCGGGCTGAAGGCGTAGTTCGGGCCCATGAGGTAGTCCCCGAAGAGATTGTCGTTGCCGCTGTCGCCGAGCATGATCTCGCGGCGGATGTTGCCGTAGAGTTCGTCGTTGCCTGCCCCACCGTACATCTGGTCGCCGTAAAGCAGCGATTCGACTTCAACGTCGGTGTAGTGGGCATAGCCGTAGAGGTAGTCCTTGTCATCGCCGCCGTAAAGCCGCTGGCCGTCGAGTGAGTGGTAGCCGTCGCCGGCGACGCCCGCCCCGCCGTAGATATGATCGGTGCCGGTGTCGCCGTAGATCTGGTCGATCCCCGCGTCGCCGATGAGCGTGTCGTCGTTGCCGCCGCCGAGAATGACGTCGTCGCCGCCGCCGCCTTCGACGTAGTCCGGCCCGACGCCGGCATCGATGTAGTCATTGCCCTCCCCGCCGTTGATGTCATCATCCTCGCCGCCACCGAAGACGTGATCGGTGCCGCTGCCGCCGTGGATGCGGTCAGCGCCGTCGTTGAACGCGCCATCGATGGACCGCCCGCCGACCACGGTCGGCATGATCAGCGGCGGCGTGTAACCCGTCGGATTCAGAATCTCGGCTTCGAGGTACTGCGGCGGGAGTTCGAAGAGCGAAGGCGTGTTGAGATCGAAATGCGACAGGCCGTAGGTCTGGTTGCCGCCCCAGATCACGTCGTTGCCCGCCCCGCCGTCGATCGTGTCGTCGCCGTCCGAACCGACCACCAGGTCGTTGCCGTCCCCGGCGCTGACCTGATCGTTGCCCGTCCCGGCGAAGACCCGGTCGTGTCCCGAGCCGCTGTTGATCACATCGTCGCCGCCTTCGCCGTAGACCTCGTCATCGCCGCCCTGGGAGTGGATCGTGTCGTCACCTTCACCGGCGTAAATCAGGTCGATGTTGTCGCCGGACGTGATGTGGTCGTCGCCGGCGCCGGACTCGATCGTGTCCCGCCCGCTGCCGCTGACGATCGTATCGTTCCCGTCGCCGCCGGTGATCTCATTATTGCCGTCGTAAGCGTAGACCAGGTCGTTGCCCGCACCGGCGTGAATCTCGTCGTCGCCGTGGTCGGTGTAGATCTCGTCATCGCCGTCGCCGCCGAGGATGTAGTGCGTCGAGTCGTACTCACCGGGCGTGTTGTCGCCGGCCCGCGCATCGATGTAGTCGTTGCCCGCGCCGCCGTCGATCTGCTCGCTGCCCGGACCGGATTTGATGATGTCCTCGCCGTCGCCGCCGGCGATGATCTCGTCGCCCGCGTAGGTGTAGATGTGGTCGTCGCCGCCGCCGCCGTCGACGTTGTCGTAGCCGAGGTCGCCGTAGATGTAGTCGTTGCCTTCGCCGCCTTCGATCAGGTGCTCGGAGTCGGGCTCACCGGCGTAGAGCGGGCTGTCCGGGCCGGGGTCGGCGGCGTTACCCGCGTAGAGATGGTCATCACCATCGCCGCCGCGAAGGATGTCACTGCCCACGCCGCCGTAAATCTCGTCGTTCCCCGTACCGCCATCGACCTCGTCGTTGCCGTTCTCGCCGTAGATGAGGTCGTCGTCGTCACCGCCGAAGATCGTGTCGTTGCCCACGCCGCCGAAGATGGTGTCCGGCCCGCCGTCGCCGTGAATTTCGTCGAGACCGTTCTCGCCGCGCAGTTCGTCGGCGCCCGCTCCCCCGTGGATGGTGTCGTTGCCATCGCCGGCGTAGACGAGATCCTCGCCTTCGCCGCCGTCGATCTCGTCGTCACCGGGACCGCCGTAGATGGTGTCGTTCCCGTCGGAGCCGAGGATCGTGTCGTCGCCGAGTCCGCCGTTGATCTCGTCGTCGCCGAGCCCGCCGTCTATCTCATCGTCGCCGCTGCCGGCGTTGATCGTGTCGTTGCCCTCGTCGCCGAAGACCGTGTCTTGGCCCGAGCCGGTGGTCAGCGTATCGTCGCCCTCGCCGCCGTGGACTTCGCTGTACCACGCCCCGCCCACGGTGATCTGATCGTCCCCGGCCCCGCCGTACACGGTGACGGTCTGTTCGACGTCGTCCTCGACGATGATCTGGTCCGCCCCGTCGCCGGCATCGATGTAGATCTCGTCCACGTCGTCGTAGCGCTGCTGCAGGCCGAAAGCGTTGACGACGATCTCGTGCAGGTCGTCGCCCCGGCTGATGGTGACCACGTCGTCGCCGTCGGAGAGATCGCCGTGAACGCGGTCGGCCGCATTGGGCCCGACGTGCACGACTATGCGTCCGTCCCCGTCCACGCTGGCGAGGATGGCGTCGGGATCGCCCGCCGCCGGGTCGGGCCGGGGGAACTCGAAGTCGACGATGGTGCCGCTGCCGAGATCGAATTCTTTGGTGATGGCCAGCGGATCGACGCCGATTTCGACGTAAGCGCTGAGGCCCCAGGTGATCGCCCCGCCGATGTCGAAAATCCACAGCGGGTTGAACACCCCGGTGAGCATCATGTTGTCCCAGAGCTCGCCGTATCGGATCTTGCCGTCGTCGTTGTTGTCGTGGAGGTTGAAGTCAATGTTGAGGCCGATGCCGCCCTCGACGCCGGCCTTGAGCAGGGCGAGGTTGAGCTCGGCCGCGGCGGCGAGTTCGCCGTACACGCTGATCTCCGCCACGTCGTCGCCGGTGCCGTCGGCGTTCTCCCGGTCGCTGATGTAGAAGCCGTTGAAGATGTCCGTCCAGTCCCCGCTGTGATACCAGTCGAAGAAACCCTGCGTGTCGTAGCCGAAGGCGAAGTCGAACAGCGCCCCGACGGTGAACGAGATCCGCGCCCCGAGCGGACCGATGATGTTGAAGAACTGGCTGTAGTTGAACTCGAAATCGAACGCCGGCATGTCGTACACGACCAGCGGAATGTCCTCCTTGCCCAGCAGAAGCCCGAAGACCATCATCGGGTCCTCGATCAGGGGCACGGCGAAGCCGCCTTCGTTCTCTTCCTCTTCCGTCTCGTTCAGCTGTTCGACCGAGGCGGCGGCGCTTTCCAGATCGGCGTCGCCGAGCCCGGAGATCGCGTCGCCCAGACTGTATGCCTGAGCGGTGGAGTCAAGGTTGCCCGAGAAATCGAACTCGCTCAGCGCGCCGCCGCTGTCCGGGTCAAAGCCGTCGAGGGTGAATCCGCCAAGCTCGATCCACAGCCCGTCGTCCACGTTCACCAGGTCGAGCAACGTGAAGACCATGTCCACCGCGTCGATGAAGTCGGCCACCTTGCCGTAGCCGAACAGCGTGGCCAGATCGACCAGCGACACGTCTTGCCCCGCAAGATCGGAGATGATCGGAATCGGTGCGGTCAGCGCATCCACAATCGGGCGGACCGGCTCGACGATGTCGTTGATCGTCTCGAACACCGGGCCGAGCGTGTCCGCGAAGAACTCGCCGATGTTCAGCCGCACGTTGTCGAACCGCACCGTGGGATCGACCCCGCCAAAGCTCTCGTCGCTGGTCCAGGTCCAGTCGGCGACGAAATCGGTGGAGATGGAGGGGAAGTTGGCGTTGCCGGCAAAGCTCGCGACGAGGTGCAGGTTCGCCCGGGCGCTGGCCTCGAAGGCCGCGGTGATCACGTCGCTGAAGTTGCTCACGCGGGCCAGTTCGCTCAGCGTCAGCTTGCCGTCGGCAGCATCGCCCTCGCCCGGGTCTTCGATGTTGACGGTGAACGCCCCGTCGAGGCCGGTGTCGCCGTTATCCGCCACGTCGAGTTGCAGGAACAACAAGCTGCCGGAGGCGTCGAGCGAGTCGATGTCGACCGACGCGTCGACGACGAGATCGTCCTCGGCCGAGATATCGAAGAACACTCCGTCGGTCTTGCTCACGCCGAACCCGAGGGTGAACTCGAACCCGATGCCGATGTCGACCGCGCCGTCGACGTCGAGGCCGAGCCAGTCGAGCCCGAGGTCGAGATCAAGCGGCACCTCGTAGGAGACGATGTCCTTGGCCAGTTGGATGGTGAAGGTGATCTCTTCGGTGTCAATCCCCGGACTCTCGGGGGTGATCTGCACGTCGTCGATGGTGATCTCGCCGTCCTCATCGAGGTCGCCGAGCCAGTCGAGCCCGCCGGGGCCGAGGGCGTCGAAAGTCTTCTGCTGCACGAAGTCCACGCCCTTGGTGCCGGCTTGCTGGAGGTTGTCGATGATGTTGGCGCGGATGTCGCCGATGAAGGTCGCCGCCTGCTGCAGCTCATCACCCACGAAGGGCAGCTCGACGCCGAACACCTCGCCGTTCAGGGCCTCCTCGATCATCCCGAGCAGCGCGTCCAGCCCGCCGATGAGGGCGTCGAGCGAACTGCTCAGGTCGAGGTTGTCCAGCGCGTTCTGGAAGTCCGGCACCTGAGTGGCGCTGAAACTGTCGATCGGGTCGGACAGGTCGGTGATCTCAAGAATAAGCGAGGTGTTCACCGGATCGAGCGGCGTGCCCTCGGTGGGAAAGAAGACCGGCATGTCGAGGGCCGCGGCCCCGGTCAGCGTGGCGGACACGTCGTCGAAGAACCCCGACTCGAAGTAGTGCCGGCCGTCGCCGTCGCTGTCGTCGAGCGTCACGACGAAGTTCGCCGGATCGGTCAGCGGGCCGAGACCGTCGACGTCGAGCACCGCCGTGGCCGGGTCGCTGTCGCTGCCGACGTAGATGCCCAGCCCGGCCAGCGCCGCCTCGAACTGCATGTCGCCGGCGATGAGGCCGAGTTCGAGCGTGAAGTTGCTCTCGTCGTAGATGAACGGCCGGGGGGCGGTGAGGTCGGCCAGGTCCACGCCGAACGCCAGGTCGAAGCTCAGCCCCGCCTCCGCCGCGAGATCGCCTTCGGCGCTGAAATCGATCAGCGTCGACAGCCAGTCGATCCCGAGGGCGTCCAGGTCCAGGTCGACCGGCAACTGCCCGTCCCAGTCGAGCGTGTAGGGCAGGTCGAAGCGGACGGCCGGCTCGCCGCCGGTCATGTCCAGCGACAGGTCGAACACGCCCGGATCGAGGCCGAGCGCGTCCTCGATCGCCGATTCGATCTGATCGATGGCCAGTGACGAATCCTCCTCGAACTCGTCCACCATCTCCGCGAAGTCTTCGGCGAAGCTCAGCAGATCGCTGATGCTGCGGTTAATCACGGGGATTTCGAAATCGAGGAAGCTGTACCCGGACAATTCGGACAGGAATTCCGCCACTGCCCGCAGGACCGTGACGATGTCGGAGGTGTCGAAGTTCTGGAAGTTGAGCAGGTCGCCGAAGCCGGGGAACTCGACGCTGAGCGAATCGACATCGAGATCGACCTCTCCCGTGAGCGTATCCACGGTGAAAATCGTGGGCCAGTCGATCGCGATCTGCGGGTCGGCCCCGACGAGCGACCCGACATCGAGCCCCAGCGTGGTGATATTCACCGGCAGCAGCAGTTCGGCCGACGAGTCGACGGTGAGCTGCACCATCGAGCTGCCATCGCCGAGATCGCCGATCCCTTCGAACAACTGTGAAAGCGTCACGCGGTGGTCGGTCGGGTCGTCCGGGTTGAGCAGGTTGATGCTCGCGTCGGCGCTGATGTTGCCGTAGCCGTCCTCAATGGCCAGACCGATAATCGCGAAGTTCACGTCGGCATCGACGTCGGCGGCGCTGAGCACGAAGGACGCGTCAAGCGACGTGTCGTCGAGGAAGACGTGGTTTTCCAGCAGGTCGCCGTGCAACGGCGCGGCTTCGATGATGCCGTTCTCATCGCCGTCCACGCCGGCGATGCCGATGGAGAACGCGACGAGCGAATTCGTCCCGGTGACGCTGAACTCCGGCTCTTCGCCCGCCGCGGTGGTGTGATCGGTCATCCGGATGAGCTTCTTCTCGGGGTCCCACTCGGCCTCAAAATCGCCCGGGGCGGCGGCGTTAAGCAGATCGATCAAGCTCTGCACCGTGCTCGCGGCGGAAAGCGAATCGAGGTTGACCGTGGCGGTGGTGCCATCGCGAAGCACGATGTTGATGTCGGCCACGCCGTCGGCCTCCAGGTGTTCGTGCACGCCTTCCCCGCCGCGCACCGCATCGAGCCGGGTGGACGTGGTGATGCTCTCATCCTCGCCGAGCGGCGACATGTCGATGCCCAGCGTGAAGCCGAAGCTGATCGAGGGATCCAGCGACAACGTGCTCGACGTGCTGAAGCCCGCCATCCCTTCCAGCCCGTCGAGCATGTCGAGGGCAAGTTCGGTGGAGATAGGATCGAACGAGTCAGCGAGCTCGAAGTTGAACAGCAGCACCGGGTCGCCGGCACCCTCGTAGTCGGGGTCGAAATCGACGCTGGTGATGCCGGGGATCGTTTCCATCAGCTCGACCGCGTGGGCGAAGGCGGGGGAGTTCGGCTCGCTTTCCAGCAGGTCCGTCACCGCGCTGGCGAACGTGGTCGCCACGTCCAGCGCGTCGCCCAGCGTGGTGCCGTCCGTGAAGGGAATCTCGGTGTCGAACAGATCGCTGTCCCGCATCTGATTCAGAAAGCTGAGCAACTGCTCCAGGAGCCCGATCATGCTGATCGAATTCATGTTGCGGAACGCGTCGATCGAGTCGGGCAGGTCGAAGTTGAACGTGGTCGTCGGATCGGTGAACAGGTCGGCGACTTCGATCTCGATGGTCGGCGTGAGTCCCAGGGCACTCGTATTGAACGACCCGATCGAAGCCGACAACGGCAGGTTGACGTTCAGGTCGCCCGTGGCGGTCACGTCCAGCAGATCGCCGATCGCCCTGGTGGTGAAGTCGCCGAGATAGATCGCGTCGCCTTCGTTGAACACCAGCTCGATCCCGGCATCATCGAGCGTCACCGATCCATCCACGATCGACGCGCCCAGGAAGCCGAGGGTCGCGTCGAAGTTGATGTCCGTGGCCCCGATGTCGGCATTGACCGACAGATCGTCGATCTCGACAAACCCGGCTTCCGAGGCCGAGCTCCCGCCGCTCAAGTCAAACCCGATGACCGCGTCGAATGACATGCCCGCGATGATGCCGACCTCCAGGTCGGCGTCCATGGCGACGCTCTCACTCTGCATCTCCGCGCCGATGCTCAGGGAACGGCTGATGCTGCGACTCGTCTCGTAACTGAAGCCGATCGACATGCGATCGGCGGTCTCGTCCACCACGACCAGGTCGTCCAACACGGCGGAGGTCGACGCCAGTTCAACGACCAACTCCGCCAGCGTCGGCGTGGTGTCGGTGTCGAAGTAGTCCTCCACGGGGTGCACGATCTCGTCGTTGATCACCGCGGCGAAGTCGAGCACGTCGCTCAAGGAAGTCGCGGCATCGTCGGGCAGGAGCGGCAGGTTCTGCACGACCGGTCCGATGGCGGCGATGCCGTCGCCCAGGTCCGCCAGGGCGGAGACGATCTGCCGGAGGATGTCGATGGCGGTAGCGTCCATCGCCGTGGGCGCCGCTGCCGCGGAGAACGACACGAACGCCGCGCCCGACGGGGCCGTGCCTCCACCGTTGCCCGCCACGTCCGCCGGGTTGCCGACCAGCTCCGCATTCAGGGCGTGGTTGATCTTCGTGTTCGGCGTGACGATGTCGATCAGGTCCAAACCGCGACTCGCGTCCGACGCCTCGTCCTCCAACGCGAGGATGTAGTCGACGATCCGCTGCTCGTCGACGTTGAGGTCGGGCCCGCCGCTGGCGGTCTGCGCCGCCGCGGGCAGTTCGACATCCACCTCAAGCCCGGCCTGGTGTCGCCGGCCGGGCTCGCCCGCATCGTGGTAGCTCGTCGATTGTGATCCGTGCGCCGCAGTGACCGCGGCGACGGTGACGCCGGACACCTCGTCGTCCGCCGCCTCGATCGCCTCGATCAGCCAGCTCGCCCCGTAGGGTTCGTCAATCGTGCTGCCGGTGAGTTGCGTCCATCGCGGCGCGCGTTCGCTGTTCAACCATTGCGCGGTGGTGGGGCCGACGTCGTCCCCCGCGGTGGCGGGCGTGGCTTCGCCGGCCTCGTCGATCACCGCGTTGAACTGCGTCACCGCCTCGCCGAAGGACGTGTTGTCATCGCCCTCGACTTCCAGCGCATCGCCGTCGGCATCAACGTAATCGAGGTAGGCCAGCCGTTGGCCCTGACGCAGGATGTCGAGCGTGCTCGTGCCGGTTTCGACCGTCGCATCCTCACTGGCGTTGAAGCCCGCGGCCACGTCGATCACGGTGGCGAACTGCGCCGCCACCCCGGCGACCATCGCCTGGAAGACGAGACTGATCGCCCCCTGGAAGCCGGGGGCGTCGCTGTCGGTGTCCGACGCCAGGTCGTCCGCGACGGAGGGCACGAAGTACATCAAGCCCGAATCGTCGAAGGCCTCGCCCGTGGTGCGGTCGCTGAAGATGAACCGTCCGTATACGTCGTCGCCGTCCACCAGCCGCAGATCGTTGAAGGTGATGTCGGTCTCGGTGGTGAGCGTGCGGTCGTCGGCTTCGATCTCGAACGACAGCAGGTCGTAATCCTGCCCGCCGAGGATGTGGCTGAGGTCGACCTCGATCACGTCGCCCGTCCCGCCGGTGAACGTGCTCTCGCCGTAGAGATCGCCGAGCGTCCACGCACCGCGGCCGAGGGTGCCGGCTGCGAGCATCGCGTCGCTGCGGTCGTAGTCCAGGTCGAATACCACCGCGTTGGGCAGATTGTCCCCGACTTCAACCCAGTAATCCGGCAGCGCCGTCGTGGTCATGTACGCCCCGTTCACCGCGCCGACGACGATGATGTCGTGGACGGCCCCGTCAACGTAGCTGACCCCGCGCAATTCGAGATTGCCCGCGTCGACCTGGGCGATGTCGGCGAGATTGCCGGTGATGTCGGTCCACCCGGCGCCGGCATCGTCCGTGAGGTACACCCCGTCACGCGCAGCCACCGTGGCGATTTCGTAGTCCTCGGGATGCAGCGCGATGTCGCCGACCTCGCTACCGGGGAAGGCGGCGCTCGTCGCGGTCGGTTCCGTGTCGCCCGGCTCTCGCACCCGCACGACGCCGTCGCGGCTGCCGAGATAGATCACCTCGGGTTCGTCGGCCCCGTCCTTCCGCCCGCCGTAGGCGATCGCCGTGGTCACGCCGAAGTTATCGGTGAAGGTGTAGGAGTCGCCGGAGGGCGTGTAGTCGCCGAACAGCTCCAGGGTATCGCCGAAGTCGGTCGACTCGTAGAGGTGTCCTTCCGCATCCGCGCCGGTCGCGATGAGCATGCGGGACGGATCGACGGCGTTGAGTGCGATCGGGTTGTAGAACCCGATGGTCCAGTCGAACGCTGAGTTCAACGTGATGCCGCTGGGCGCACCGCCGTTGTCGAGCACTTCCAGATCGACCCGTTCGTTCGTT
Organism: uncultured Planctomycetaceae bacterium; assembly: GCA_964345245.1. Classification (GTDB taxonomy): domain Bacteria; phylum Planctomycetota; class Phycisphaerae; order Phycisphaerales; family Zrk34; genus CAYFQS01. Next base: position 13,185 of record CAYFQS010000046.1, read on the forward strand.
TCCTCGGCGTTGTCCACGTCGACCCGGCGGACGCGGAGCCCGCTCAGCCGAGGGGCGCTGGTGTAGCGCAGGGAGTAATCTTCGTTGCTGTCGTCGATCACCGCGATGGCGCCGTCGCCCTGGGTGATGGTTCGCCATTCGGTTTCGCCGGTCTCGTCCTGCTCGATCGCGCCGACGTCCTGCGTGCCGCCGACAACGATGTTGCTCACTGAATCCCACGCCACGGAGTGCAGTTCGGTCACGTTGATGTCGCCGATGATGCTCGTCCAGTCGCCGCTGGTGGTGCGCGGATCGGTACGCTTGTACACGCCGCCGTCGTCGGCTTCGATGATGTCGCCGTTGGCGTCGAAGACCATCTCCCGCGAGTCGGCGTGGGGAGCGGAGTTCGAGGCCGTGCCGTTGTGGGTCAGCGACGTCCACTGGCTTCCGCCCGGCTCCGACGCGTCGCCGCGGAAGAGCCGGCCGGTGTAGTTCATCGCGCCCAGCGAGTTCGGCCACTCGGGCGGCGGGCTGTTCTCGAGGTCTTCATTCGCCGCCGGCTGACGGTCGCCCCCGACGTACACGATGTTCGCGTCCGTCGGGTCGGCGAGAATCGAGAAATGGATGTAGCCCTGCGAGCCGGGCTTGGCCCGCGGGTGGGTCCCCACGGTGCCGGCCACGCCGTCGTGCGTCTCGGGCGTGTCCATCGCCGTCCACGTCATCGTCGGCGCGCTGCCGGCGGGCGACCGGAAGATGCCGCCCCCCTTCAACTGCCCGTCATTGATCACCGCGGCGAAGACCTGGCCCGCTTCGCCGACGGCCATTTCGATGTTGTTCGTGCGGCTCGGATCAGCGACGGCCACGATCAACTCCTCGATCGCCGTATCGCTGACCTTGCTCCACGTCGCCCCGCCGTCTTCACTGCGATAGATGCCGTTGTCGCCGGGGTGGGTCGCGCCGGCCGTGTCCGATTCGGTGATCGAGGTGAACAGGCGATCCGGAGCGTTCGGATCCACCACGAGGTCGAAGCACAGCCCGCTGGGCAGGTCGCCCGCGCCTCCGCCGACCATGTGCTCGAAACTCGTCCCGCCGTCGGTACTGCGATAGATGCCGCCGTGGTCGATGTCGTCAGAGTCGGCCTGATCGACGGCGACGACGATGCGGTTGTCGTGCACCGCGAGGCCGGCGATGTTCTTGCCGTCGAGCTCCGTGCCGTCGATCTCGGTCCAGGTCTCGCCGCCGTCGGTGCTGCGGACAAGACCATCGCGCAGCCCGCCGACCGAGTGCGGTTCTCCGTCAGCCCCGGGCGCGCGGTACGCCGAGAAACGTCCGAAACCCGCGACGATCGTGTTGTGCGTCGCATCGGCGGTGTCGAACGCCATCGCGCCGATGCTCAACGAATCCTGGTCGTCGGTGACCGGCGTCCAGTCGGGATCGGCGGCGGTGGCGTTGGTCGTCTTCCACACCCCGCCGTTCACCGCACCCGCGTAGAGCACGTCGGCGTTCGTCGGATGGGCCAGCAGCGTATGCACCGCGCCGATGACCGGGCTGTCCTGCGATTCCAGCCCTTCGACCTGCCCGTCCGTGACCGGCCCGGGGCCCTGGAAGGTCCAGCTCATCGCCACCTCGGCCAGCGGCGAGGCGTCGGCCGACGCGTGATCCGCGTGGGCCCAGCCGAGCAGGTGCGCCGCCTCGTGGACGATCACGTCCGCGAGCGCATCGCTGCAGGTGACTGCGTCGGTGGCGGACTCGCCGAACACGTCGCTGAACACCAGCGCCTCGTCCGAGGGATTCACGTTGCCGACGTCGACCGTTTCGGCGAGACCGGCGAACCGGCCGTATTCGGCGAACGCCGCGTCGTCGCCGCCGATGTAGATCGTCGAATACGGCT
>CAYFQS010000047.1:0-15047 GCA_964345245.1 uncultured Planctomycetaceae bacterium
CGCCGCACGATTGCGAGTCCCGAACCGGCGGACTGAGAAAGCAGCGACGCCCCCCGACGCTCGCCGGCCGTGAACCGAAAGCCCCCCGCCTCCGGCGGTGGGCCCACGTCCCGGCGGGCTCGCGCTTCCGGAGCGCCATGCGACGGGAGGCGGGCGATCGGATTCCGACCTGCGATGAAGCGCCGCTGCGGCCTGGTCCCGAACGGCGCGCACGGGGCGACATGCCCGGCCGCCGGAGCGACGGACGGGGGAGGTTTTTTTCGCCGCGTCGCGCATGCCGGCCGCTGGCCCCGGAACCCGGCCCGCAGGCACGTGCGACCGCTTTGCGTCGCGTGTTTCGGTGGGGCCGAGGCCGACCACGGCGTAAAACGCTGTGCCTGGATGACCGGGGCGACAGGTTTGTGCGAACCCCGACATCGCCTCGAGCTGGTTATGGAGACGAATCATGATCCGTAACCCTCGACCATGCAGCCGACAACCGCGCGACCGATGCCGTCCGTGCCGGTGTCAGGGGCGACATGGGGTGACACGCGATCCCGACATCGTTAAACAACGAATCTGTAGTGAGTTAACAAATTTCTGCCCATGTCGCCCGGGGGCGTGGCCGACATCGCCCGCAGCGATGCGCACGAATCCGCCGTTCGGCCCGGCGACTCGAGCGCCGGCGTCCCGGAGGACGGGCGAAACCCTCAAAGATTGCACGACGCCGACCGAATGCCCGCCGCCGGAGGCGGCCGGATCCACGCCTCGGAGGCCGGGGTGCATTCGGCGACGATTTTGCGGCATGCGGGCGGGGCGTTACGATGGGGCTTTACCTGAAACGAAGGGATTGTTCATGGCCCAGCGCCTGTACATCAGTGATTTTCAAGCCAACCAGCTCGTCGAAGGCGTGTTCGCGATCCAGAACTGCCAGCTCGGCCTGACCCGCAACGGCAAGCCGTTCCTCAAGTGCCTGATCGCCGACAAGACCAACCGTCTGCCCGGCCGCATGTGGAACGCTTCGGAAGACCTGTTCAACGAACTGCCGACCAACGGCTTCGTGCGGATCTCCGGCCAGACGCAGCCGTACCAGGGCGAGTTGCAGGTCATCATCCGGTCCATCGCCGCGGTTGAGCCGACCATCGACGACCTGCGCGAACTCATCCCGAGCACCGACCGGGACGTCGAGGCGATGTTCGCCGAGGTCGTCCGCATCGTCCAGAGCGTCGAGCACCCGGCGCTGAAGGCCCTGATCCAGGCGTATCTCGACGACGCCGAACTGATGGACCAGTTCCGCAGCGCCCCGGCGGCGATGGTGCTGCACCACGCCTACCTCGGGGGGCTCCTGGAGCACACCGAATCGCTGCTCAAGCTCGCCGAGCAGGTGGTGCCGCACTACCCGGAGTTGAACCGCGACGTGGTGATCACGGGGCTGTTCCTCCACGATCTCGGCAAATGCGCCGAGCTGTCGTGGGGCAGCGGCTTCGACTATACCGACGAGGGGCGACTGGTCGGCCACATCGCCCGGGGCGTGCTCTGGCTGGAGCGGAAGGCGGAGCAGGTCGCCGCGGCCGGCACCCCCCTGCCGCCCGGCGGGCTCGAAATCCTGCAGCACATCATCCTGTCTCATCACGGCCAGCCGGAGTTCGGGGCTTTGAAGATTCCCTCGACGCCCGAGGCGATCTTCATCCATAACATTGATAACCTCGACGCGAAGATGCAGATGTCGATCTCCGCGGTGCGAGGCGAGCAGCCCGGGGCCGCCCAACGCGGCGGCCGTTTCACCGAGAAGATCTGGGCCCTCGACACCCGGCTGTACCGGCCGGACCCGTTTGCGAAGTGAGCTCGAAAAATGAAACTTTACACCCGCACCGGCGACGACGGCACGACCGGCACTTTTGGTGGTTCGAGGGTGGCCAAGGACGGTCCGCGCATCGAGGCCACCGGCACGGTGGACGAGTTGAACAGCGCCCTCGGCCTCGCTGCCGCCGTCGCCGCCGGCACCATGGCGAACGTCTTGAAGGACCTGCAGTCGCGGCTGTTCGATCTCGGGGCCGACCTCGCCACGCCCGTCGATTCAAGCATGGCGGACAAGACGGTACGGATCACCGACGAGCATGTGGCCGCGATCGAGCAGGCGATCGACGAGGCGACGGAGGGCCTGGCGCCATTGCAGGTTTTCATCCTTCCCGGCGGCACGGAATTGGCCGCCCGGTTGCACCTGGCCCGCACCATCGCGCGCCGGGCCGAGCGACGGATCGTCACGCTCGCCGAGGCCGCGCCGGTCAGCGCGGCGACGGTGCCCTTCATCAACCGCATCAGCGATCTGCTGTTTGCCCTGGCCCGGCGGGCGAACCATGAGGCGGGCGTGGAGGACGTGGCCTGGCGACCGAAGCGGTGAGCGGCGGACTCGTCCGGCGACGAATCGCGGGCGTTCCGGGATGCTCGTGCATTGCGCGGGGCAAGCGGATATGGTGACCCTATGAGCAGTGACGCCTTACGCATTCACAAGCAACCACCGAATCAGGGCGGGCGGATGGTCCTCGCCTTCACCGGATGGATGGACGGCGGGGAGGTGTCGACCGGCACGGTGGAATGGCTCATGCGCGAGTCGGACGCCGAGCCCATCGGGTTCATCAAGCCCGAGGATTTCTACATCTACAGCTTCCCCGGCCCGATGGACGTGGCGGCGATGTTCCGGCCGCATGTGAATATCGAAAACGGCATGATGACGGACTTCACGCCGCCGCCGAGCGTGCTCTATTTCTCCGGGCGGGAGAACATGCTGCTCTTTGAAGGCCGGGAGCCGAACATGCATTGGGTGGACTTCAGCGACTGCCTGTTCGAGATCGCCGACGCGGCGGGCATCGAGATGATCTACTTTGTGGGCAGCTTCGGCGGCGCGGTGCCGCACACGCGCGAGCCGCGATTCTATTCGGCCGTCTCCCGCGAGGAGTTGAAGGAACCGCTGGCGCAGTTCGGCGTGAACTTCAGCGACTACGAAGGACCGGGCAGCTTTTCGACGTGGATGCTCAAGGTCGCCGCCGACCGGGGCATGGACATGGCCACCGTCGTCGCCGAGATTCCCGCCTACGTGCAGGGCCGGAACCCCAAGAGCATCGAGGCGGTGCTGCGGAAGTTCTCCGCCGTACTCGAGTTGAACCTCGATCTCCAGCCCCTCCGCGAGGACACCGATATCTGGGAACGCAAGCTCAACGAGGTGGTCGAGGAACGCGAAGACCTGCTCGAACACATTCAGCAGCTCGAGCAGGATTACGATAACGAGGTGTTCGACACCCAGATGGGCGACCTGAAGAACTGGCTCAAGCAGCGCGGTGTTCGGCTGGACTGAGCCGGAAGATGTTGCGGCGGACTGCGGGAAGACGTACTATCGTCGGTCATGACAATGAGTCATACCACAGGGGCGTTGTTATGAAGATCGGCGTGATCAGCGACTCGCACGACCGCCTGCCTCCCCTGCGCCGGGCGCTGGCGATGTTCAAGCGGTTTGAGGTGGACGCCGTGCTCCATGCCGGCGACTACATCGCTCCCTTCGCGGCCAAGCTTCTCGTCGGCACCGACGCCCCGGACTGCCCGCTGCACTGCATCTACGGCAACAACGACGGCGAGCGCGAAGGCCTCCAGCGGATTCTCCCGCAACTCGGGGACGGGCCGCTGCGGGTCGAACTCGGCGGCCGTCAGATCGCGATGCACCACTGGATCGAATGGTTCAAGCCGGCCGACCTGGACGGGGCGGACGTGGTGATCTCCGGCCACACGCATGAGATCGTCAACGAGAAGCGCGACGGCGTGCTGTACCTCAATCCCGGCGAATGCTGCGGCTGGCTGACCGACCGCTGCACGGTGGCCCTGCTGGATACCGAGAAGGTGGAGGCGGAGATCGTCGAAGTCGCCGACTGATCGCCTCGGGAGGCCCCGCCGCGCTGCTCTAACCAACCGCTGGTCGCTGAATCGGGAAATATTGCCCAATCTCTCGCGCCACGCCCTCTCGGTAAATCGCGCCCGTTGTCGACTGGTCAGAATTCCCCACAATGAACGAATCAGGCCAGATTAGCGCAACCAACTTACTGAAAGTATTTTACGGATGATGCCGCCGTCACAAGACCCGGCACAAACGGTGTTTTGCGGGGCAAAAACCCCACAAACAGGCGGTTCGGCATCGTGCTTGCGTCGATGAACGGTGTGTGAGACGGCTTCCGATGAGTCGTGCGAGGTGAGGGGGAGCGAGGAAGAGACGGAGGGGGAAAAGGAAATGCCGAGACGGGGCGGTGGGTGAGGGAAAGATGGTGCGTTATCGATGGTAACGCCTGTAACGGTCAGGGCAATCCTGCGGATTGCTTTGGCCGTATCTTTCTGCGCCCAAACGATTTGTAGCATAAATTGTTAACGGGGCGCTTGCTTCCCACGTTTTCCGTGGCACACTTGGTTCCAGAGGGACAGACGAACGCGGGGCGGATACTCTGCCTTCGTCTGCGGGACCGGAGAGTGACAGGGGACAGCGCAGACGACCCACCGTGGACGGAGGGAGGACGCGTGGGTCAGGAGGCGACTGGAGAGAGACCGTGTTACGATTCCCGAAACGTACCGCCACGGCGGCGAACTTGGTCTTGTGCCTTATCATCACGCTGATGCTGGGATCGCCCAGCCGGGCGATGCAGTTGGACAAGAGCTTCGCCGATCGCGGCACGCCGGTACCGACATCGAGACGAGTGGGTGATATTCCCGCGTTCTGGGAGATGTGGAATCTCCCCGCGGTGACCAATGACGTGATCGACGTGTGGTCGCCGTCGGACCTTGAGAGCTTCCGGCCGACGAACCTCGCCGAGCCCGCCAACGGCAACCCGAATCCTACGACGCTCGGTCACGTGCTGCCTCTCGCGGGGTTCCACGCGGTGTACGACCGGCTCGCGATCTGGGCGGTGCCGCATTTCCTGCATTTCACGACGGGCGGTTCGGGCGGCGGGCTTGTGTACGACTCACCCATGCCCAGTCGCGGCGATCCGCTGATCACCGGATTCGTCGGGGGCGCTGCCGGAGGCGGTGGCGGAAGCGGAAGCCGAACCGGCGGCGGGATCGCCAGCGCCACGCGCCTGCCGCCGAACTTCGATCCGCCCACGGTGATCCCGGACCCCGCGACCATCGCCATCGCCACGGTCGGCGTCGCGGCAGTGGTCAGCGGGCGACGGCGCGTGCGATCGGCCGAGTAATGCCCGACCGCCTCACAGCATGCCCCCGATGTGCGACGCCAGCGTCGGATACGCAAAGCCCGGATGCTTGAGATCGTCGGCGGTCATTCCATGACGGACCGCCAGGGCGAAAAGGTTGATCACTTCCTCCGCTCGCGGGCCGAGCAGATGGGCCCCGAGCAGTTCGCGGGTTTCATCGTTCACAATGGTCTTGAACGCCGCGTGCCTGCAGCCGAGTTGCTGCATGAGCTTCCAGTCGGAGATGTCCTTGAACTTGACCCGGCACGGCACGTCCGCTTCTCGGGCCTGGGCTTCGGTCAAGCCCACCGAGGCGAGGGGCGGAACGGTGAACACGACCGACGCGATCCCGCGGTAATCGGGCGTGCTCTCCGGGCCGTTGAGCAGATTCTCGGCCACGACCTTGGCCTCCATCACCGAGACGGGGGTGAGCGGAGGCCCCGCGCCGGCGGACACATCGCCCGCGGCGTAGACGCGCGGGTTCGACACGCTGCGCAGATGTTCATCGACCTTTACGCCGTCCTCGCCTCCCTCCACCTCGGCCGCGTCGAGGTCCAGGCCGTCAATCGAGGCGACGCGCCCCGCCCCGTGGACGATCAGGTCCGCCTCGCATCGCCCGCCGTGGTCATCGCAGACCGCGGCGAAGCCGTCGTTGGTCTGCTCGATCGAGGTGACGCAGTATTGCGTTCGCAGCTCGATCCCGGCCTCGTCGCCGGCCGCGATGAGATGATCGACCACGTCCGCATCGAAGGGTTTGAGCACTCGCTCGCCTCGCTCGAGGATGACCGCGCTGCATCCGGCGCGGGCGACGGCGTGGGCGAACTCGAACGATACGTAGCCCCCACCGACGAACACGATTTGCCGCGGAAGTTCGTCGAGTTCGAGAAACGCATCGCTGCTGATCAGATGATCCTCGCCGGGGATGTCCAGCGTGCGCGGACGCAGGCCGGTGCAGATCGCGAAGTGCTCGGCGCTGAGTTCACGATCGCCGAGCCGGAGCGTATCGGGCGCCGTGAAGCTCGCCTCGCCTTCGAAGAGGTTGATCCCGAGTTCGTCGAGCTTCTCGCGGGTCTTCACCGGGATGGGGGTGGTGAAGCCGCGTTTGAACGCCACGAGATCGGGCCAGCGGATTTCCGCATCGCCCGGTTCGATGCCGTGGTGGGCCAAACGGTTGAGCTGGGCCATGGCGGCCGCGGCGTTGACCAGCGGCTTCTTGGCATCGCAGCCGCGCTGCGAGCACGTGCCGCCGGGCGGACGGTTATCGATCAGGGCTACGTGCCACCCGGCATCGCGGCAGGCCTGGGCGATGGTTTGCCCGGCAGTACCGCTGCCGAGCACGATCAGGTCGTAGTGGAGTTTGGACATGCGGCTTTCTAGCCGCCCCGCATCCACCGGTCAATGGGTGATTCACTGATATACGTTGCGCCATCGCACGAACCTAGCATACCGTTGTTCCGGCGGGGAAGGCCAAGCGACGATGAACGCGTATTGGGATCAGTTGATCATTCTGATGAACGTGGCGCTCGCCGGCGTGCTCGGCGGAGCCATCGGCGTGGAGCGCGAGCTGCGCGGCAAGCCCGCCGGCTTTCGCACCCACATGATCGTCGCCGCCGCCGCGGCCCTGCTCATGGCCCTCGCGCCGCAACTGATCGATTACTTCGCCGATCACGGCGAAGCCCACGCGATCCAGTCCGATCCGATCCGCGTGATCGAAGCGATCATCACCGGGGTCAGCTTCCTCGGCGCCGGCACCATTATCGTGCATCGCGGCCGGCAACGGGTTGAGGGGCTCACCACCGCCGCCTCGTTGCTCCTGGTCGCGGCGGTCGGCATCACCGTCGCCCTGCAGCGCTACGCGCTCGCCGTCGGCATCACCCTGCTGCTGATGATCGTGCTCGCTGTCCTGCGGTTCATTGAAAAGTGGCTCGCTCGCAAGCGCGAAACATCGCAGTGAAGGAGGCAGGCAGGATGCAGACCAACAACAACGACCAATCGACGAACGCATAGACAGGAGGATTCTTTTTGATTCGCTGGAACTGGCTGCCATGGCGTTGGGTGATCTCGAAGCTCGCCCGATCGCACGGGTTTCTCGATCCGATTGCGGTGCTCTCCCGGCTGCATCGGTTCGCTCAACCGTCCGAAGTGACCGAGCCGATTGAGCTGCTGCGGGCCGGGGCGATTTTCCACGCCCGCGGGCTGATGAACACCCGGGCGATTCAGCACAACCTCGACTGGGTCTGGCCCTGGTGGATCGAGCAGCAGTTCGATCCGGAAAGCGAATCGTTCATTCCCCGCGCTTTTTCGATCACCCACGTGAACCTGACCCATCGCAACTGGACCACGGTGGGCATGCCGGAGGCCGACCGCTTTCCCATCGTCGATCCGCGGGGCCTGGTCACACCCCACGAGGACGGCTGGAGCGTGGATGCGTGGATCATCCCCGACGAAGGCGAGGCGGTGCTGCCGTCGCGCTGCCGTGACGCGGTTCAATCGCTGAGCTTCGCGCCTTCCCCGGTGGTCGAGACGCGCTGTGAGGATGGCGGTCACGAGTTGACGACGACGGTGGACATGATCGAGTGGGAGCAGGTTGCCACGTGCCGGCTGCGGGTCCACGTCCGGGCGGATTCGCCCGGCTGGCTGGTGATCTCGCCGCGACCGGTCAACCCGGAAGGCGTGGTGTTCATTCAGGAGATCGCGGCCGACGAGGACCAGCGCGTCCTTCGCATCAACGAAGATCAGATGATGGTCTTCGACGCGGCGCCTGATCGGCTGACCATGTCGGAATACGCGGTGGGCGATGTGCTGCAGGAACTGCCGGACGGCGAGCCGCGAAGGTCCGTGGCGTGTCGCGTGGGCATGGCGACGGCGGCGGCGATGTTCCGCCTCGATGCGGGCTCGCCGCGCGCACTGACGACGTACATGCCTCTGGCTGAGCAGCAGAAGACTGTCCCCGCCCTGCCCGTGAAGCCGGAGGAGGTCTCGGCCTCGGCGGACCGGGCATGGGAGGAGGCGATCTCCGGGGCCTGCGAGATGAAGGTGCCGGACGAGCGGATGAACCGGCTCTTCGACGCGGCGGTGCACACGCTCGTGCAGCATTCGCCGGGCGAGGTGTATCCGGGACCGTACACCTACAAGCGGTTCTGGTTCCGAGACGCGGCGTACATTCTCCACGGCCTGCTGCTGGCCGGATTTCCCGACCGCGTGGCGCGGTGCCTTGCCGACTTCCCCGACCGGCAGACCGTGGGCGGGTATTTCCGGTCCCAGGAAGGCGAGTGGGACTCGAACGGCGAGGCGATCTGGATCATGGCGCGCTTCGCCCGGTTCACCGGTCGGCCGCTGGACGAAGCGCTCGTGCGGGCCGTGGCGCGCGGGGCCGACTGGATCGGCCGCAAGCGCACCTCGACCCATGGCGAGGCCCCCCACGCCGGACTGCTGCCGGCGGGGTTCAGCGCTGAGCACCTCGGGCCCAATGATTACTACTACTGGGACGACTTCTGGTCGGTGGCCGGGCTGCAGTCGGCGGCGAAGATGTTCGAATCGCGTGGCGAGGCGGAGACGGCCGGGAAATGGCGGGCCGAGGCCGACGACCTGCTTCAGTGCATCGAGCGAAGCGTGGCCCGGACGGACGACCGCCGCGCCCGTCCCGGCATCCCCGCTTCGCCCTATCGCCGCATGGATACCGGGGCCGTCGGCTCCCTCGCCGCGGGCTATCCCCTCAACGTCTGGCCCGCCGACCACCCCCGCCTCCTGGGCACCGTCGATTTCCTGATCGACCACTGCCTCGTCCATGGGGGGCTGTTCCAGGACATGATCCACTCCGGGATCAACGCCTATCTCACGCTGCACATCGCGCAGGTGCTCCTGCAGGCCGGCGACCCGCGCTGGTTCCGATTGATCGAGGCGGTGCGCGATCTTGCTTCGCCCACCGGACAGTGGCCCGAGGCGATCCATCCGCGCACCCGTGGTGGATGCATGGGGGACGGTCAGCACGTCTGGGCCGCCGCCGAATGGCTGATCATGCTCCGCCATTGCTTCGTATACGAGGAAGAAGATCGGCTTGTGATCGGGGCCGGACTCCCCACCGCGTGGACCACGGGGGAGCGGCCGATGTCGCTCGGTCCGACGTTGACGCCCTGGGGGCCGGTGAGTATTGAAGTGCAGCCCGGCGACGGCGAGGCGACCGTCAACTGGACCGGCGCGTGGCGCGGCGAGCCGCCGAGCGTGCTCGTGCGGTTGCCCGGCTTCCAGCAGACCGCCGCGTCGGGTGATGCCGGGTCCATCATCGTGCCCATCGGCGCGAGCCCATCCAGGGCAACGGAGAACGTAACATGAAGATTCTCATGGTGACCAACACGTACCTGCCCATGGTGGGCGGGGTGGCGAACTCGGTGGCCACGTTCACCGAGGCGTATCGCGAGCGCGGCCACGAGGTGCTCGTCGCGGCGCCCGAGTTCCCCGACGCTGAGTCGGACGAATCGGACGTCGTGCGCGTCCCCGCGATCCAGAACTTCAACGGCAGCGACTTCTCGGTCCGCCTGCCCATTCCCGGCCTGCTGCGCAACGCGGTGGACGAGTTCTCGCCCGACATCGTGCACAGCCACCATCCATTTCTCATGGGCGACGCGGCCAAGCGGATCGCCGCCGACCGCGAGCTGCCGCTCGTCTACACGCACCACACGATGTACGAGCAGTACACCCACTACGTGCCGGGCGACCTGGAGGTGTTCAAGACCTTCATCGTTCGACTGGCCACGGCGTACGCGAATCTCGCCCAACACCTGATCGCCCCGAGCGAGAGCATTGCCGACGTGCTTCGCGAGCGGGGCGTGACCACGCCCATCACCGCCGTGCCCACCGGCGTGGACCGGGAGAAGTTCGCGGAAGGCGACGGCAACGCCGGACGCGAACGCATCGGCATCCCCGACGATGCGTATGTGATCGGCCACGTCGGCCGGTTGGCGCCGGAGAAGAATCTCGGGCTCCTGGCCGACGCGGCCGCCGACGCCGCCGGGCGGCGAGCGGAACTCCACGTGCTCATCGTCGGCGACGGGCCGTCCACCGACGACATTCGCCGGACCTTTGCGCAGCGCGACCTCGCCGACCGCCTCCACCTCACCGGCAAGCTCACCGGACAGCAGCTCATTGACGCCTACCACGCGATGGACGTGTTCGGGTTCACCTCGAAGAGCGAAACGCAGGGCATGGTGCTCGCCGAGGCGATGGCCGCCGGGCTGCCCGTGGTCGCCCTCGACGCGCCCGGCGTGCGGGAAATCGTCCGCGATCGCGAGAACGGCTATCTGCTGCTGGAGGAAAACGCCAAGCTCATCGCCGACCGCCTTGTCGAGATCGCCGAGGCGTCCGACTCACATCGCAAGACGCTGCGCGACGGCGCCCTGTCGACGGCCGACCAGTTCACGACCGACCGATGCGCCGAGACGGTGCTGGAGATCTACGCCGACCTCGCCGAGCAGCAGCCGAGCCCCCGAAGCGAGGACGGCGACCTGTTCGCGAAAACCCTGCGCCGGTTGGACACGGAGTGGCGACTGTGGACGGCGAAGTTCGAGGCCGCCGCCGACGCGATGGGCGATACCCCCTGAGGTGTACAACCGTCGGATGCCGCGGTTGCGACCGATGGCTCGTCGCTCACCGTGCCAGTCGGCCGATCACTTCCGTGAAGTGATCGAAGAACCGTTGACTGTCTACGCCGGCGGCAATGCGGTGCGGCGGGTTGTCGGCGGCGGGATGGAACGGGGAGGCCCCGAAGCGGCTGTCGGCCCGCAGACAGATCTCCGCTTCGCCGGCCGCGTATTCGCACAGCTCCGGTTCGAAGATGCTCGCCGCGGCCAGCGGATCGTGGAAGGTCATTCGATTATGCTCGCGGAACCAGACCTCGGCCATGGCGTTGACCGCCTGCATCGCCGGCCCGGCGTCGCCGAACCGCTGCCGATATTCGCCGGCCGACAGCACGCACTGCGTGGTCACGTCCAACCCATAGGCGGTGAACTGCCGCGGCCGGGCGTGGTAGACAATCGACGAAGCCACGGGATCGCAGCGCAGGTTCCATTCCGCGCGAAGTTTGCCGCGCTCATCCCGCATCGCGTCGGTGTACGCCCCGGCCATCAACACCATCGAACGAAGCAGTGAAGGAATCTCTGGATCGAGCCCGAAGAGCACGGCCGCGTTGGTCAGCGGCCCGACGGTCAACAGCACGATCTCTCCCGGATTCTCGCGGATGGTCCGGCGGAGAAAACTCACTGCGTGCTCGTCGGGGAAGTCGAGGCGATGGGGTTCGGCGGTGATGGCCTCGTACTGGGGCACGTTCGGCTGGCCCGGCCCGAAGGCGAGCGGACCGGGCGAACCACAATGAATCGGCACATCGTCGCGGCCGGCGAGATCGCAGATCTTCCCCGCCAGCGCCGCCCGCTGCGTCGTCTCCCCCGTCACCGTAGTCACGCCCACCAGTTCACATCGCGGCTGCGCGAGCAGATACGCCAGCGCCAGCGCGTCGTCGATGTCAGACCCGATGTCCGTGTCCAGCAGCACCTTGATCCGGTCGTTTCCGCGGTGATTCATCGGTTGCTCCTTGAGCCCTGCTCCTTGGCCCACTTGCGTTTCATTCGCTTCATCTCGACGTTGGGCTCGATCTTCCGGCCGGGACACTGGTTCTTCTTCTCATACAACCAGTGGCCCAGCGAATCGCGGCGGACAGGCATCCGCTTCGCCACCGCGGGGGGCCTGGCCACCTTGCCCGGCTTCGCGGCGTACCAGTACGCCACGCTGCTCATCTCGTTGGCCAGGTGGTTGCCGTGGCCGTGTTCGATGGTGACCTTGATCTCCTTCCGGAAGCGCACCGGATTCTCCAGGTGCAGCACGTAGCTGGTCTGGTAGCCGCCGGTGTTCGATTCGTGGATCGACGAGCCGTTGTGCAGGAACGCATTGGGCTGCATGCCCCACGCCTGGTTGAGGTAGTCCTCGCTGCCCGTGCCGTGCAGATCGGGCGGCCACTTGTAGCCGTCCACCCAGATCATGTCGTCGCCCTCGCCCCACCACGTGCCCTGGAAGTTCGTCACCGACAGGTTGCAGCCGATGTAGTGCCCGCGGCCCTTCGTCTCCAGAATCACGTAGTTGTTCTCCCACGCGGTCTCGGCCTTATTGACCACATGGGTCGGCGGCGTGTTCACGCGAATCTCATGCCCCCACCCGCCGAAGGGGTTGGTCCGACGAAACTCCGCGTGGAAATAGCCGATGTCGTCGGGCAGTTCCTCAAGCGTTTCGTAGTCGATGTAGAAGTACTGGCCATGCGGTTCGTCCGATTCGTTGACCAGCTCCACCACGCATCGCTCGCGGAACGGCATGAGGACGTAGCAGTTCAGGGCGCAGCCGTGGTTGAACCGGTTGTTGCCCCCAGTGGACCCGGTGAACAGGGCCGACTCGAAGGAATTGACAATGCCGTGGCCGAGGCAGAAGAAGTCGCCGAGCGGCACATTGACCTGCGGCGTCCTGGCGTTGTCGTAGGTGATACGAAGCAGGCACTCGCGGTAATGGGCGCCCTGGGTCATCCAGATGTGCGTGATCCGGGCCGGGCCCGTGATGTCGGCCAGGATCCGCGTCTCGCCCGGCTCAATCCGCCAGGCGTCGGCGTTGCGCCCCTCGGTATCCCACGACGCCAGCCGCCCCACTTGCCGATCCCGCAGTCGCGGCAGCTCTTCGATGCTCCACGTTCCCATGCGCTGTGCCTTTCATCCGGGAGAAGGTCGTTCGAGGCGCGGCAGGTTACCAGATCGCAGCGATCCGAAAAACACGCGGAGTTCGGTTATCATGTCGTGATGCCCAACGTTCGCAGCAAATTGCCCTTCGGCAAGCATCGCGGGATGCCGGTCGAGCAGTGTCCCACCGACTACCTGCAGTGGATGGCTTCGAAGCTGCGCGATACCGACTTCCACGAATGGGCCCTGCTCGCCGAGCAGGTGCTCAAGACGAAGAAGCCGCGCGAACGCAAGATGCAGAACCTCGACCAGGCGGCGGACGAGTTCCTCAAAAGCCACGGCGTGAACCCGAAGAAGCCGGAGCCGTGAACGATGCGCCGATATTTCTGTGAGCGGGATCACGGGCGCGGCCTTCTCGTCGCGTGCGTCGCCCTGCTGGTGATGAGTGTTCCCGCCGTCGCCGGCGAGTTCCATGTCGATCCGCAGCACGGCTCGGCCGAGGGCGACGGCAGCGCCGCCCGCCCGTGGAAGAACCTGCAGGCGGTGCTGGACGCGGGGCGCGTCGAGAGCCGAAAGTGGGCATCACTGCCCTACCGGCCGGATGCGAAACTTCTCGCCCGCAACGCCGGCGCGCCGATCAAGCCCGGCGATACGATCCTGCTGCATACCGGCGAGTACGGCGAGCTCGTGATTGACGGCTACTACAACGCCCGGCCGATCACCATCGCCGCCGCCGAAGGCCAGACGCCCCGCTTCCATCGCGTCGTCGTGCGATCCAGTTCGAACTGGATTTTGCGCGGCTTGCTCGTGAGCCCGCAGTTCGCGCCGGGCGAGAAGCCGCGATCGCTGGTCGCCCTCGCGTCGCACGGCTGGCGCGGACCGATCCACGACGTCACCGTCGCCCACTGCACCATCCGGTCGGCTGAGAACACCGCGGGCTGGTCGAAGAAAGACTGGAACACCCGCGCCTGCAACGGTATGTCCGTCAGCGGCACGCGGATGACCCTCCGCAACAATCACGTGAAGAACGTGAACTTCGGCATCTCCGTCGGAGCGACGCATTCGCTCATCGAAGGCAACATCGTCGAGAACTTCGCCGGCGACGGACTGCGCGGTCTCGGCGACCACACCACCTTCCAGTCCAACACCGTCAAGAACTGCTACGACGTCAACGACAACCACGATGACGGCTTCCAGAGCTGGACTGTCGGGCCGAAGGGCGTGGGCACCGGACGCGTGGTTGGCGTCGTGCTCCGCGGCAACACCATCATCGACTACGAAGACGACGATCAACCCCACCGCGGCGCCCTGCAGGGCATCGGCTGTTTCGACGGCATGTTCGAGGATTGGGTGATCGAGAACAACGTGGTGATCGTGAACCACTATCACGGGATCACGCTGCTCGGCGCCCGCAACTGCCGCATCGTGAACAACACCGTGATCGACCGCGATCACCGCCGCCCCGGCCCGCCATGGGTCTGCATCGGCAAACACAAGAACGGCGAGCCGTCCACCGCCTGCGTGGTCCGCAACAACCTCACCACGGACTTGCGGATCGATGACGGCCAGCAGGTCACCGCCGATCACAATGTTATGGTGGAGCATCCCGAGGCCGTTTTCGTGAGTCCGCAGACCTTCGACCTGCGCGTCAAACCAGGCGGCGAACCCATCGACGCCGGCACCGGCGACCTCGCCCCCGAAACCGACATCACCGGCACCCGGCGCCCTCAAGGCGAAGCGGTGGACGTCGGCGCGCATGAACACGCGGTGGAAGGACTCCGCCCTGAGAGCCCGGACGGGGCGCGCTAATCCGGGTTGCGCAGTTCAACGGACAAATCGGGCGTGACGGGCCGCGACGGGCGTTCGCCGGCGAAGATGCGCGCGAGCACTTCTCGGCCTGTCATATCCTTGATCTCCCTTCGGAGAGGTAGGGGCGCGGCGTCAACGCATTTTGAAGAAACCATCGTCGTCCGAGCACGGCTCTCGGATGATCGAGGTCCTCGGCGTCGCCCACGAATTCGCCCGTCGTCTCGGCGCGTTGACCAAGAAACAGAACGGTGTGGTGCAGTTGGCCGTCCAAACGGTACCATTCCTCCCAGGGTATCTCCTCGGCCTTGTCCATCGGGGGAACCGCGTG
>CAYFQS010000048.1:0-15041 GCA_964345245.1 uncultured Planctomycetaceae bacterium
AACCGCTGATACCGGCGCCCGACCCGGAACGGGCCATCTTCTTGTGCAGGTGCCACAGGGCGTCGTCTATGGCTACTTCTTTCACGACCGCGAGCTGCTCGTCCGTCGCCCCCGACGGCCAGGTGGATGATTGCGGAAACGGATTCGGCCTCGCGGGCACATCGGCTGAGATCAGCACCCGATACGAAGCGAAGGCGCTGGCCAGGGGCTGATCGCCGTCGAAGGCAGCGCCGAACTCGAGGTCGAACTCCATGAGCACCCGCGGAAGGTGGACGAGGGCGAACTCGTCGACGCGAGCTACGAGCCCGGCAAGCGGTTGCTCGGCGTGTTCGCCTTCGTGGGCGACGACCCCGGGATCGCCCTGCACGTGCGGCGGCCTGAGCATCACGGCCTGCCGCCCCTGCTTGTTCAGCGAGCCGAACTGGTGACCCTGCTGGATGCGTCGGGCGTGAGCCAGACCGCCGGGACGTTCTTCCTGCGAACCAAGACGCCCTTCGTCGAATTGCAGCTCCCCGAGGGATCGAGCTTGTGGTCGGCCACGGTGGACGGCAAGCCGGCCAAGCCCCAGCGCAAGGATCGGGCCCTGCTCGTGGCCCTGCCGCCGACGGCCGCGCCGACGTTGCGGACGCTCGAAGTCGTCTACGAGACGCCGGTCGATGACGTGACGTTCTGGAATGAGCTGTCGCAGCCGGCGCCGCGGCTGCTGGTGCCGGCCACGTCGGCGTCCGGCGCCCGCGCGGGCCGGGTCGTGCCCATCGCCGACGTGGCGTGGACGGTGCATCTGCCGCCGGACCACGCGGTGAGCGAGGCCGGGGGGACGATGACGGCGCACGGTGTGCCGCGGCCCCGGCTCGCCGCGGCGAAGGTGCTGCCCACGCTCTCCCGGATCACCGGCGGGGCGGGCAGGTACGCCTGCTGCGGGGCGTTGCTTCCCGCGCTCGGCCGGGCGCGCGAGGTGTCCACCGAGGTCCTGGAGGAAATGCGGCAGCGCGACGAGGCGGCCGACATGCCCGCCGCCGTCGCCTCCGAACCGACCGCCGAACCGACGGTCAAATCCGAGCTCGCGGACCGAGCCCCTCAGTTGATGGACGCGGTCGAAGAGAAGTCGCTGCTCGACCGGAAGGGCGGCGGCGCTTCCGCCCTCCGCGGCGTGCGGAGTTTGAAGATCACCCTCGATCGCGCCGGGCCGTCGGTGCGGTTTACCAGTCTCGGCGTCGAGCCGGGGATCGAACTGACCCTCGTCGCCGAGCGTCGGCTCGGGTCGCTGGGTTGGGGACTGGGCCTCGTCGTGGCGGTGGTCGGCATCGCCCTCACCGGCGCGCCGCGGCGGCGCCGGGCGGGGTTCTTGCTCGTCGTCCTCCTTGCCGCCACCGTGCCCGCGCTACTCTGGGCGCAGCTCGCGGCCGTGCTCAACCCGGCGTTCTACGTCGGCCTCGTCCTCGTCGGCTGGTACGTGCTTGCGGGCGTAGTCGGCCGGGTCGCCCGGGCGGCGCGCGTGCGCGCGGCGGCGGATGCCGCCGCGGTGACCGCGGCGCTCGTGCTGCTCGCCGCGGCGCCCCTCGCCATGGCCGCCGACGGGCCCGCCGCCGAAGTCGCGCCCGAGGGCCGCTTCGTTGTTCCCGTCCCGCCCCTGCCGCCGGTCGACGTGCCGGAAGACGCGTTGATCGTGCCGTACGATGCCGGGTCCGACACCGGGGCGCGCGACGCGGAGACCGTGCTCGTGCCCTACGACCGATACGTCGAACTGTGGAACCGCGCGCATCCGGACGAAGCCGCCGACCGCCCGAAACCGCCGGCCGACTACGCCCTGGCCGGGGCGAGCTACACCGCGACGCTCGCCGGCGACGGTCAGCTCCGCTTCGAGGGGGCGATCGAGGTGGACGTGTTCCGCGAGGGGCACGTGATCGTGCCGCTGCCGCTCGCCGGGGGCGTGCTGGCCAGGGCCGACCTCGACGGCAAGCCGGCGAAAATGCAGGTGATCGCCGCCGAGCCCCCGCAACATCCCGAACAGCGGCCGCGGGCGCAACAGGCGCCGATCCAGCAGGACCTCCGCCCGCGGCAGTTCATCGTGCTTCACGTGTCCGGCAAGGGCCGGCATCGCCTCGACCTCGCGGTCCATCTGAATGTGGTCCGGCAGGGCGGCTGGCGGGTGGTGGACGGTCGCGTCCCCGCCGCCCCGGCCACCGCGCTGCGGCTGCGGGTGCCCCGGGCCGAGACCGAGCTGCGATTCATTGAGCTCAACGACCGCGCCGAGGTCGTGACCGACCACCCGGCACAGGTGATCGACACCGCGATCTCCGCCGGCGGCATGGTCGCCCTGCGCTGGCGGCCGAAGGTCGGCGTCGGGCAGGTCGACCGCTCCCTTACCGCCGACTCCGACGCGGTGTTCGACATCCGGGAAGACGGCGAGCACCTGGCGTGGCGAGCCCGCCTCGCCTTCCGACAGGGCCAGCGAGAGAGCTTCACTTTCCACCTTCCCGCCGGCTACCTCGTCGAGGAAGTCACGGGGGAGAACGTGCGCGGCTGGACGGTGCGCGAACACGGCGAGCGGCAACAGCTCGACGTCACGCTGCTCAAGCCCGCGACGAAGGCCGAGACGGTGACGCTGCGGTTGTGGCGCCGGCTCGGCGCTGACGCCCCGGCCGCCCGTCGCATCGACGCCCCGGTCGTCGCCGTCGCCGGGGCGGTGATGCACCACGGCACGATCACCATCCGTCGCGGAGCGCTGATCGACGTCAAGACGCTGGAGACGGCCGGCGTGACGCGGACCGACGTGCCCGCCGCCGACGCCCTGCCCGCCGGCGGCGAGGCGAGTCCGCTCGGCATCCGGGCGTATCAGGCGTACCGGTTCATGACCACGCCCTTCACGATCACCCTCAACGTCGGGGCCGTGCCCGCCGACGAGTTGGCCCGGCACCACACCGTCCTGGGGATCGGCGAGCGCCGGCGCACGCTGGAGACCCGGCTGCAGGTCTGGCCCGCGAACAGCCGGCGAACGGTGCATCGCGTTCGCGCCGTGCTCCCGGACGATCTGCGGGTCGAGCGCGTCGACGCCCCCGGCGATTTCGAATGGGCCGTCGACGAAGCCGGCGACCGGCGGGGGGTCAGCGTCTACTTCGAGCGCGGCTACGCCCGGCCGGCGGACGTGGTGATCGCCGGGCAACTCGGCGAGGCCGAGCCGGTCGAATCCGTCGACCTGCCGCGGATCGAGCTGCTGGACGTGCGTCGCCAGGACGGCTGGATCGCGGTGCAGGTGGATCCCGCCTTCGACGTGAAGCTTCTCGACCTCGAGAAAGGCGAGGAATACCTGCCCCGACATGTGCACTGGTTCGTCAAGCCCGCCCAGCGTCATCTGACCCACCTCGCCATCCGGACCTTCCACGCCGACTACCGCGGCACGCTCGCGCTCACCGAGCGTCAGCCGCAGGTGACCAACCACTCGGTGACCAACGTCCGCGTGACCGACCGCGCGATCGAAGAGACGATTCTCGTGGAGTTCAGCATCGTCAACGCGGGCATCCGGGAGGTGAGCTTTCTGTTGCCGGCCTGGATGGCCGAGGCGAAGATCAGCGTCCCGCTGCTGCGGCAGAAGACGGTCGAGCCGATCGGCGAAGACGAGGACGCCCCGGCCCGGGTCACCCTGAGCTTGCAGGACGAGGTGATGAACACGCTGCGGGTGCTCATCGAGCATTCGCGGTTGCTCACCGGCGAGGCGCACCGAACGCCGATCCCGGTGGTCGAGACCGGGCGCACAACCCGCCGGTACGTCGCGCTCGAGAGCGCCGGCCGGGACGAGGTGGTGATCGACGAGCGGGCCACCGCGGGCATGGAGCCGATCAGTCGGCGGCAGAAGGCGTGGGACCGCGTCGAGCCGATCCTCCGCGGCGGGTCGACGCAGGCGTTTGTGATCAGTCCCACCGCTGACAACCCCGCCCTCGTCTACCGCATCGAACAGCGGGAGATCGTCGAGACCGCGGGGGCGCGGATCGGCCTGGCCGAGACGCAGCTCACCCTCGACGCCAACGGCGCCTACCGGGCGGTTCAGGTCTACCGGCTCCACAATGCGACCGAGCAGTTCCTCGAGATCACCATGCCCGACGGGGCGTCGCTGTGGTCGGCCACGGTGGCGGGCGAGCCGGTCAAGCCCGCCCGTTCCGACGGCGGAAAGAACCGCCTGCGGATCCCGCTGGTCAAGACCGCGGAGGGCGAGCTCGACTACGCGGTGCGGATCAAGTACGGCGGACGGAAGATGCGGCTCGGATCGATCCGCCGCCTCGAGTTCCCGCTCATTCGCACGGTCAATATCAACGTCGAGGGCAGCCAGGTGCGACTGCGGCTGCCGGAGACGCACGCGTGGTTTGACTTCGGCGGCACGATGCGGCAGGTCGAAGAGGCCGGAATCCTCGAGGCCGGCTTCGCCCGGTATCAGAAGGAGGTCAGCGAGCGATTGCTCAAGACCATGCGCTACGGGGCGAACGAATTCGCCCGCGTCCGGGCCATGGAGAACTGGAAGCAGCAGCGCCGGCAGTTCGAGAAGTTCCGCAGCACGGTCAGTCAGTCTCAGGTCGCGCAAAGCGGTGAGCTGCAGGAGGCGCTGGAGTCGAACGTCGTGGTGCAGCAGCAGGCGGAGCAGCAGGCCCGCGAACTCACCGAGGTCCCCCAGGGCGAAGTCATGGTCGACAACCGGGCGCGGATGAACGATTACTTCGCCGGTCAGACGCTCCGCCGATCGCGTAACGTGGTCCAGGAGCAGGGCCCGAACTTCGAGTCGGCCAAGGGCGCGGGGGCGGTGAAGACCTTCGACGAATCGTGGTTCGGCTCCTACCGGCTGGGACGGGCGTTGGACGAAGAACGGGATGCACCCCCCGCCGATCCGGCCGGGCCCGCGGGGAAGTCGAAGGGGGCTGTCGATCGCGAGGACTCCCGCCTGACCACGCAGCAAGGCCAGCGGGCCCGCGGCGCCGGGCAGGCCCGGCCGCAGTTGAAGCTCGGCGACGCGCTGAGCAACGTGCGCAAGGCCCCCGCTCCCTCGGAAAAACCGGAAACCGCCCAGGTCGATGGCGTGCAGCAGCAGGTCCGCCGGTACCAGCAGTCGCTGGAGCGGCGGGCCCGGCGTGAGACTATGACGGAGCCGGCGAAGAGCCGGACAGGGGCGGCGCTCTTTGGCGTGGCCGGCGGTCGGGGGGCCGCCGCAGCGGAGAAACGGGAGGAAGGCGCTGAACGCCGGGGCGCGGGACGCGGCGGCATGGCCGTCGCACCCGACATCGCGTCGCTCGATGTCGACCTGCCCCGGCAGGGCGTGGAGTATCAGTTCACCACGCCTCGCGGCGAACTCGTGATCACCGCCCGGGCCGTGTCTGGCGACATGCTGAACCGGCTCGGCCAACTCGGCCGGGTGCTCGCACTCCTCGTCGTGGTGGCGATCGCGTGGCTCGCGGTGGCGGGCGTCGACTGGCGGCAATCGACCGCGAGCACGGTGCTGCTCCTGCTCGGCGGGATCAGCGTCCTCGCCGGGCTCTGGCCCGTGCTCGGGCTCATCGCCGTGGTCAGCGCCGTCGCGATCAAGATCCGCAACTACCTCGACCGCGGGGAGGATGCCCAACCCGCCTGACGCCCGTCCAGCCGCACCGCAACGTCGGTGATCTGGTGATCTGGCGATCGACGGTTCGTGTTCGGGGGTTGCGGCACCGGACATGGACCGCGTGTTTGCGCTGTGCTTTGCCTTGGGCGTCGCGGTCCATGAGGGGGCCTGGGTGACTTTGAGCGTGTACTATGTCTCACGATGAAGTACGTGATCGCGACATGCGGGCATTGCCAGGAGAGTTGGCGGTTTCCGGCGCCGGCGGCGGGGACGGTGTTCGCCTGCCCGAAGTGCGGCACGCCGGTCGAAGTGCCGGAGTACGTCGGCTGGCGACCATACGAAGCCGAGCCGTATGTGCTGAGCATCATCGGCGACCTGCTCGGGATCATGTGCGTCTACTTCGCCGCCCGATTCTTCCTCGCCCGGGGCGGGGAAATGCCGATGAGCGAGAGCGGGACCATGCTCATGCTCATTCTCTGCGGCTCGCTGGCGGTGGGCCTCGGCGGGCTCGGGCTCTGGCTCGCCCGGACCATGGGCAGCCGGCGCATCGCGTGGCATTTCGCCGGCGGGTCGATTCTGCTCGGCCTCGGCGCCCTCGCGGTCGTGGCCGGGCTGCTCATCCAATCCCTCTGGAACGCGATACCGAACTGATGGTATAACCTCGGCAGTCCGACCCCCCCGAGGAGCAAGCGATGACCGGCCGTGAACGCGTGCGACGTTGCCTGGAGTTCGCCCACCCCGACCGCGTGCCCCGCGACATCTGGACCCTGCCGATCGCCGGGCTCACCCACGGCGAAGAGGCGATGCGGGCCTTCCGCGAGCGCTGGTGCATTGATTTCGAGGGTGCCGGGATGCCGAATTCGGGCTTGTCCCGGCTCGTCGAGGGCGATCCGCACAAGGTCGGCCGGTTCGTCGACGAGTGGGGCTGCGTGTTCGAGAACATCCAGGCGGGCGTGATCGGCGAGGTGAAGCAGCCGATGCTCGATGACTGGTCGAAGCTCGAGGATCTCCGCGTGCCGATCGAGGCCTACGGCGTGGACGAGGCGGACGCCAACCGCCGGTGCGCCGCGAGCGAGAAGTTCGTGTTCGGCGACTGCTGCCCCCGGCCGTTCGAGCGATGCCAGTTCCTCCGCGGCTCGGAGAACCTGTACATGGACCTCGCCGAGGAGCCGGCCGAGCTGCACGAGCTGCTGCGGATCGTGCACGAGCACTACTGCCGCGAGCTCGAGGCCTGGGCGAAGACCGACGTGGACGGGCTGCGGTTCATGGACGACTGGGGCAGCCAGAAGTCGCTGCTCATCTCGCCGGCCCGGTGGCGGCGGCTGTTCAAGCCCCTCTACGCCGACTACGTCCGCATCGCCCACGACGCGGGCAAGAAGCTGTTCATGCATTCCGACGGCTACATCTTCGACATCTACGAGGAGCTTATCGATCTCGGGATCGACGCGGTGAACTCGCAACTGTTCTGCATGGACATCGAGGAGATCGGCCGCCGGTTCAAGGGAAAGATCACCTTCTGGGGCGAGATCGACCGCCAGCACATCGTGATCGAAGGCGGACCCGAGGACTGCCGGGCCGCGGTCGAGCGCGTCGTGGATGCCCTGTGGGATCCGGCCGGCGGGGTGATCGCCCAGTTCGAAATGGCCACCGGTCCCCTCGAAAACTACGACGCGATCTTTCAGGCGTGGGACGAACTGACGGGCGGCGCGTGATCGGGCGGGACCTTCCCGCCACTCGCTCGCCTCGCTGACGCGAGGTCGCGCCGGAGCGCCGGCCCGTGACCACCTCGCCGGGGCTTCGCCGCGCTACGTGGTCTCCGCCTGTCCGTCGTGCGTGTCGGGGGACGAGGTGTCGCTGACCTCGGGCTTTGCGGGGATCACGTCGTCCGCCTCGCCGTTGTTGACCGGGGCCTGGGGCACGGGCGACTTACGACCGGCCGGCGTTTCGGCCTGCCCGGACTTCGCCGCCTCGATGGCCAGGTGCTGCCGGTGACCGACCTTGTAGGCGGTGACCACCAGGAACCCGAAGAGCACGAGGAACACCGCGGCGACGAATCGCATCGAAATGAAGATCATCGAGCAGCCGAGGATGGCGAAGCCGATCGCGAGCAGGTACAGCAGCAGCACCGCCTGTTTCACGGTGAGTCCGGAGCGGATGAGTTGATGATGCAGGTGCTGGTTGTCCGGGCTGAAGATCGGCTTGCCGCGCATCTTCCGTCGCACGATCGCCAGCGACGTGTCGGTGATGGGCAGGGCGAAGACGATCAGGGCGGCGAGCACCAGCGTCAGGTGTCCGCGCTCGGCGAAGAGCAGGATGATGCTCACCGACAGATAGCCGAGCAGCATCGACCCGGCATCGCCCATGAAGATGTTCGCCGGGTTGAAGTTGTAGGGCAGGAACCCGAGCACCGCCCCGAGCAGGGCGAGGCAGATGACGATCCGCACCGGATCCTGGAGCAGGGAGTACGCCCCGCCCTCGCCGTAGAGGCCCATGGCCAGGGCGGCGGCGATGAAGAGGAATCCCGCGGCGACGATGCCGGTCACCCCGCTCGCCAGGCCGTCCAGCCCGTCGAGCAGGTTGGCCGCGTTGCACCCGCCGAGCACGAAGATCACCACGAGCACGGCGCTGAGCCAGTAAGCCGGGTTGGCGACTTCCGGTCCGCCGGCCGGGCTCGCCAGTCCGATGCCGAGGAACGTCGACAGCGACGCGAGCATTCCGCCCACCAGTTCCGTGCCGACCTTCTCACTGGCGAGGGCGGCGGCGGCGAGAAGCTGCCCGCCCACCTTCACCCGCGGGCTGATCCCGTACACGTCGTCGATCAGCCCCACCAGCGTGATGACCGTCGCCCCGAAGAGGATGCTGATGGGAAAGTGCACTGACTGCGGCCCGGCGGGAGCGGTGATGGTGTGGGGCGTGATGAAGAAGCTCACGAACACCCCCGTCACCCAGCCGAGAAACACCGCCACCCCGCCGAGGTACGCGACCGGTTCGACGTGGGCCTTACGCTTCAGGTCAGGCCAGTCGACGATCCCGTTGCGGGTCGCCAGGGCCCGCATGATCGGGGTGGCGATGAAGGCGATCACAAACGCCGCGTAGAACACCCCGATGTAGGGCGAGAGCACTTCGCCGGCGGAGAAGAACACGTTGTCCGCCTGTCCGCCCCCGCCTGCTTGTGCCCAGATGACCAGCATCATTGTTCTCTGACGTTCGCCGGCGGCGGTTGGTTTGCACTTTCGTCGGTCGCCTGCTTCGCCCGCTCAAAGGCGATGATTTCCTGCAGAATGTCGTCGAGTCGCCGCGTCGGCTCGAAGCCGATCGCCTCGCGCGCCCGCGACAAATCCGGCGCTCGCTGCCGCAGATCGTCAAACCCCCGACTGTACGCCTGTTCATACGGCACGAAACGCTTTGCACTGCGACTCCCGGACATGGCGATCACGCGGTCGGCGAGCTGCTCGATGGTCACCGACTCCTCCGAGCCGAGGTTGAACACCCGCCCATGGCACGCCGGCTCGCCCAGCAGGCGCGGCAGGGCGTCGACGACGTCGGCGACATGGCAGAAACAGCGCGACTGCCGCCCGTCGCCATAAATCTCTATCGGTTGGTCGGCGATCGCCCTTTGCACGAATCGCGGCACGACCATGCCGTACCGCCCGAGTTGACCCGGTCCGATGGTGTTGAAAAACCGCACCACGACGACCGGCGTGCCGTGCTGATCGTGGTGGGCCAGGGCGAGATACTCATCCAGGGCCTTGGTCATCGCGTAGGACCAGCGGCTGAACATCGTCGAGCCGTAGGTCACGTCGTCGTCCTCGCGGAAGGGCACGCGATCCGATTTTCCGTAAACCTCGCTGCTACTGGCGATTAATACGGGAATCCGCAGGGCGCTGGCCGCCTTGAGCACCGCCGCGGTCTCCAGCAGGTTCGTCTCGATGGTGTGCACCGGCCGGTCGATGATCAGCTTGACGCCGACGGCGGCGGCGAGGTGGTAGATCGCGTCGAAGTCGGCCAGCCAGGAGAAGTTCGACAGCGCCTCGCCCACCTGCTGGACCTGAAGGGTGCACCGGTCGTCGGGCAGGTCCGCGACATTGGAACGCCGGCCGGTCGACAGGTCGTCGATCAGGTGAACGTGATGGCCTTCGCCGGCGAGTTTCCGGGCCAGGTGGGAACCGATGAATCCCCCCCCGCCGGTGATCAGAATGTTCATGAACTCTCTACTTGTACCACGGCGGCGTGTCGTCCATTCCCATTTTACCCAAATTCCCGCCCCCACGCGATGACAACATCGGCGAAAACAAAGCCCCGACATGGATTGTGCAGCCGCAGGCGACGCGGTCCTCGGCGGGGATTTCAGATTCGGCGATTGCCGGATCGCTCCGGTCTCACGCCCGGATCGCCGAGGTCGCCCGATCGCCGGACCTCAGATGTACCCGAGTATCCCCCGTCGCACGCGTTCGGCGGGGCCGGTGTCGTTCGTTTCCTTGCCGTCGCCGGCGAGGCGGTAGTCGTGGCGCTTCTCGCTCTTCGGGCCGGGGTGGCAGGTGGTCACCCGCGTGGTGCGGATGATCCATTCGAGCAGCCGTCGGCGGCACCGCTCGACCACCTCGCGGTGATCGTCACGGTGGTAGAGATTGGTCGTCTCGTCGGGATCGTTTTCGATGTCGTAGAGTTCGCCCACGTCTTCGCCGTCGAACATCTCCGGCTGATAGTGCACGAAGCGCCACTGCTTCCATCGCAGTGATTTGCTCCACGGATGCTCGGTGACGGCAACCTCGCGGACGGGCTCGTCGCCGCCGCGGAGCAGGCCCGTGATGTCCTCGCCATCGACCGAGTCCATGGCCGGCAGGCCGCAGAGGGCCGCGAGGGTGGACGCGATGTCGACGTTCTCGACGAACTGGTCGCTGGTCCCGCCGGACGGGGTGAGGCCGGGCACGCGCCAGATCATGGGCACGCGGCAAACCGCGTCGGAGCAGATGCCGGGCGCCTTTTCGTGGATTCCGTGAATCGTGTGGTAACAGCCGTGGTCCGAGCCGTAGACGACGATGGTCCGGTCGGCGATGCCGCGCTCTTCGAGTCCTCGGAGCAGCATGCCGAGCACATCGTCGATCTGGGTCACGCACGCCAGCGTGCCGCGCCAGGCGCGCCGGGCGCCATCGCGGTTGCTCTCGCCCGGCTCGCCGTACTCCCAGGTCTTCTGGTGCGTTGCGTCCCACATCTGCCGGAAGTGCGGCGGCCGGCCGGCCGGCTCCAGATCGTACGTCTCCGGCAGGTCGAGGTCCGGATCGTACATGTCCCAGAACTTCTGCTGCGGCAGCAACGGATGGTGCGGCTTCTGGAACGCGACCTGGATGCAGAACGGCTCGTTCGCCTCCGCCGACTCGTCCATGAACTTCATCGCCTCCCGGGCAGACCACACCTCCTGCGTGTGTTCGTAGGGCAACCTGGAGGGCATCGCGTCGTGGGCGATCGTCCCCTTGCCGTAGTTCCACTCGTTGTGCCAACTGTCCTCCCACTCCCGCAGGCCGAGGTTTTCGAGGGAGGCCAGGAACTCCGACCGCCCGTGCTCGCCGTCGAGGTTCTCATAGCTGTCGGCGAAGCGGTCGAGGTCGTCGGCCAGCCAGTTCCGCGGATTGTTGGGCAGATGGAGCTTGCCGAACCCAGCGGTGCGATAGCCGTGCTGCCGGAAGTGACCCATCATGCTCGGCAGGGCCCGCGGCGTCGGGCCGCTCAACCCGTAGTATCCCGTGTTGTGGCAGTACTGACCGGAGAGAATGCTCACCCGGCTCGGGGTGCAGATCGGGTTCTGGCAGTATGCCGCGTCGAAACGAAGCCCCGCCCGGGCGAGGGCGTCCATGTTCGGCGTGATCGCCTGGGCGTGTCCGGCGCACGCCATCAGCCCGGCGTGGTGCTGGTCCGAGATCACGAAAAGCACGTTCATGCGTTGGTCGCTCATAGCGCGGCCCGTTGTAGCGGGCCACGACGATTCGGGCAAGCGGGCGCAGCAGCGGTTACGCTGGCGGATATGCCCGAGCGGATCGAACAACTCGACGACCCGCGGGTCGCGGCGTTCCGGCACGTGCGGGACCGCGAGCTCATTCGGCAACGCTCGCTGTTCATTGCCGAGGGCGAGCATCTCGTGCGACGATTGCTGGAAAGCGGCTGGGCGGTCGAGTCGGTCCTCGTGACGCCGGCCAAGCTCGACGCGTTCGAGCCGCTCGCGAAAGGACGCGCGCCGCTTTACGTCGCCGACGAACCGCTCGTCCAGCAGCTCGTCGGGTACCGGTTCCACCGCGGCGTGATCGCCGCGGGACGCCGGCCGACGTTGCCCACGGTCGCCGACGTGATCGACGACCTGCCCGACCGGGCCACGCTGCTCGTGTGTCCGGAGATCAACGACGCGGAGAACCTCGGCTCGCTGATCCGGATCGCCGCTGCCTTCGGCGTCGACGCGATGGTCCTCGGCGAGCGCTGCAGCGATCCGCTGTATCGCCGCACGGTCCGCGTGTCCATGGGCGCGGTGTTCCATCTGCCCATCGTGCACAGCGACGACCTGCCGGCCGATCTCGACCGGCTGCGCGGGGCGGATGTTGAGCTTCTCGCCACCGTCACCGACGACGACGCGGAGCCCTTGTCCGGCGCGACACGGGACGACCGCCTCGCCCTGCTCGTCGGCAGCGAAGGTGAGGGGCTGCACCGCCGATTCGTGCGTGTCTGCGACCGCCGGGTGACGATCCCCATGTCCGTCGGGGCCGACTCGCTCAACGTTGCCGTCGCCGCCGCCGTCTTCCTGCACCACTTCCAGCACAACGTGCAGTAAGCCGCGGGCTGAGAGGCGTCGCGACCGCGACGACTCAAGTGCGGTAAGCCGGGGGCTGAGAGTGGTCGCCACGGCGACGACTCAAGTGCGGTAAGCCGGGGGCTGAGAGGCGTCGCGACCGCGACGACTCAAGTGCGGTAAGCCGCGGGCTGAGAGGCGTCGCGACCGCGACGACTCGAAGCCCCGGATTCCCCACGTTACACTGCCTCCACCCCACACCCCGCATCCCGAAAGGCGCGCGATGGCCAAACAGTACTTCACCCCCGCCAACTGGACGATCGGCGAAGGCGCTTATCAACCGGAGCTGAACGGCTTCCTCGAAACGATCTTCAACCTCGGCAACGGCTACATGGCCCTGCGCGGCACGCCGTGCGAGGGCTTCAGTGCCGGCAAGACCACGCCCGGGTTCTACATGCCGCTCATCTACGACCTGCTGCCGGTCAATCGGCGGTGGTGGGGCGGCGGTCGGCTCAACGATCAGAAGTCCGTGATGGTCGGTTGCGGCGACTACTCCGGGCTGCGTTTGCACCTCGACGGCGTGCGGTTCGACCCGGCCGGGGCCAAGCTCGCCGACTACGAGCGCACCCTCGACATGCGTACCGCGACCCTCGCCCGCCGCGTCGACTGGCGCTGCGGCAAAATAAACGCGGCGATCGAGGACCAGCGTTTCGTGAGCTGGGCGGATAAGCACGTGGCCGCGTTTCGGCTCGCCTTTGTGCCGGGCAAAACAGGGCGGGCGGAGATCGCCGCCGACCTTGTCGCCGGGCCGGAGGCCAACTGGCGGGTGATCGACCAGCGGGCTGTCGCGGGGGACGGCGCCCTGCTCGCCGCCCGTACCGAGGGCAGCGGCTTCGAGCTCGCCACCGCGATGCGGGTGCGGGTGACCTGCGACGATCAGAACGTCAAGACCGACCGCAAGCTCGTGAAGACCGACCGGGGAATCGAGCGGCGGTTTGCCTTTCCCGTCGAGAAGGGCCGGCAGTACGTGGTCGAGAAGTTCGTCGCGGTGCGGAGCTCGCGGGAGAGCGGGATCAACGACCCGGCCGGGCAGGCCGGCGAGCGCGTCTCGGCCGCGTTCCGCGACGGCTTCGAGGTGCTGCACGACGAGCACTGCGCCGCGTGCGACGCCTTCTGGGCCGACCACGACGTGATCATCGAAGGCGACGCCAACGCCCAGCAGGGCATCCGCTACGGCTTGATGCAGCTTCGCCAGAGCTATCTCGGCGACGATGCGCGGGTGAACATCGGGGCCAAGGGGATCAGCGGGCCCGGCTATGGCGGGTTGTACTTCTGGGACAGCGAAATCTACATGCTGCCGTACTACCTCTACACCGACCCGGCGAAGGCGAAGAACCTCGTGCTCTTCCGCCACCGCACGCTGGCCCAGGCCCGCAAGCGGGCGAACTGGTTCGGCTACAACGGCGCGATGTATCCGTGGGTCACCATCGACGGCAACGAGGTCGCCGCCGACTGGGAGTTCGCCATGATGGAGATCCACATCAACGCCGCCGTGCCGTACGCGGTCTGGCACTACGTCGAGGCGACCGGCGATGCACAGCTGCTCCTGGAAGGCGGGGCGGAGATGGTGCTCGAATGCTGCCGTTTCTGGGCCGACCGCGTCACGTGGAAGCCCGACCGCAAGCAGTACCTGATCAACGCCGTGACCGGCCCCGACGAGTACGCCGTGCTCGTCAACAACAACTGCTACACCAACGTCACCGCGAAGTGGACGCTGGAGTACGGCCTGCAACTGCTCAAGCAGCTTTCGAAGCAGCACCCGAACGAATCGAAGAAGCTGGTGAAGAAGGTGGGGCTCACCGACGAGGACACCCGCCGCTGGCGGGACATCGCGAAGAAGATGTTCGTCCCGTACGACGAGCAGCGCGGCATCCACGTGCAGGACGATTCGTTTCTCGACCTGGAAGAACGCCTCGCGGCCGACATTCCCGACCATGAACGACGGCTGATGGACAACTGGCCCTGGGAACGGCTCATGCGGACGCAGGTGCTCAAGCAGCCGGACGTGCTGCTGCTGATGTTTCTGCTCAACGACTGGTTCACGGCAGCGCAGAAGCAGGCGAACTACGCGTTCTACGAGCCGCGCTGCATTCACGATTCGTCGTTGAGCCCGTGCATTCACGCGATCATGGCGGCGGAGGTGGGCGAGGACGCCGACGCTTTCCGCTATTACCTGCACACCGCCCGGCTCGACCTGGACGACGTGAATCGCGAGACCGCGGTGGGGCTGCACATCGCCTGCCTCGCCGGTTCATGGATGAGCGTGGTCAACGGCTTCGGTGGCATGCGGCTTCGCGGCGGGCGGCTTCACTTCGACCCGACGTTGCCCGAGAGGTGGGAGCGGTTGAGCTTCCAGGTCGCTTACCGGGACCGGCGGATCGCCGTGGAGATCGCGCCGGGCGAGGCGACGTTCACCCTGACCGCCGGCGAGCCGCTCGTCATCGATGTCGCCGGCCGGCGCCTTCGCCTCCTCCCCGCCGAGCCGGCATGCGTTGAACTCGCCTAGCCCGGGGCGAACGCGCACAGCGCGTCGCGACCGGCCTCCGGCTTCACGGCGTCAGCGTCTTCACCCGCTTGGCGGTGAATTCACACCCGGGGCAGGTCATGCACCCTGGACTCAGCGCCCGC
>CAYFQS010000049.1:0-14994 GCA_964345245.1 uncultured Planctomycetaceae bacterium
CCGCCGGCGGGGGTCGGGTCGATCGCCCCGTAGTCGGCCACCTGCGGATCGAGGGTGAGGATGCCCTCCGCCAGGGCCGCCATGTCCAGACGAGTGAACGCCAGGCCCGTGTTGATCACGTTGTCGTGCTCATCGTCGCCGTCGACGATCACCGCGCCCGTGCTCTCAAGGAGCTGCCCGAACTCGTGGGTGGTGATTCGCCGGCCGAGTTGGTCCATCGCGATCTGCTGGGCGAGGACCGCGGCGCCGGTAACGTGCGGGGCCGCCTGCGACGTGCCGCGCATCGTCATCGTTCCGCCGATCGCGTTGGCCCCGGTGATCGCCGCGCCCGGCGCGAAGGTGTGGACCAGCTCGCCGTGCCGCTGGGAGAAGCTCGTGATCCGGTCCGGGCCGGTCGTGAAGTCCGTGCCGTAGCCCTGGAAGTCGAAGGGCCCGCCGCGGTCGCTGTCCCACACGGCTCCGACGGCGATGGTGGTCGGATCGGCCGCCGGGTACGCCGCGCCCACCGCGCTGTCGAAGGCGGCGAAGCTGTTGCCCGCCGAGGAGACGGTGAGCACGTTCATCCCGGCCAGCGCGGCCAGCTCGTCGCCGATGCCGAACCGCCCTTCCGCCGTCGACCAGTTGCGGTTGTCGCCGAAGGACATGTTCACCGCGGTGATGTTGTAATCCTCGACGTGATTCACCACCCACTGCAGGGCGGACTCGGCGTAGGAAAAGTAGCCCGAGCCGCTGTCGCTGAAGACCTTGAGGTGGATGATGTCGGCGCCCGGGGCGATGCCGGGGTAGTTCACGTCGCCGCCGGCCACGATGCTCGAGACGTGCGAGCCGTGGCCGTGCCGATCGCCGGCGTCGCCGTCGCGGTCGGCGAAGTCGTGATGGAACACGATGCGATCCGCCACGCCGTCGCCGTCGCGGTCCGGCCCGAACAGCGGGTGATCGAGGTCGATGCCGGTGTCGATGATCACGACGCTGGAGCCGGCGCCGTCGACGCCGGCGAACCGCGTGTCGGCGTGGAACCCGTCCATGTTGATCAGCGACAGGGCGTCGGTCGCGGCGAGGGTTTCGTCGTCCGTCGCGCCCGGGGTGAAGATGGACACGTCCTCGCCGTCCGTCTCGTACAGTTGCGTGAAGCCGGCCGACGCGTTGCCCTCGCCCATGGCGCCGCTGGTGCCGGGGAAGGTCTGCACCCAGCCGGCGGGAATTTCCTGGGCCACGATGTGCGTGCCGGGGCGGAGACCGCTGATCGTGTACTCGCCGCTGCCGTTGGTCACGGCGAAGGGCTCGTCCGGATCGCGGTCGCCTTCCTCGTCCTCGTCGACGTAGACGATCCAGTCACTGAGGCCCGGCTCGACTTCGCTGTCGTGCAGGCCGTCGGCGTCGATGTCGTGCCAGACCAGGCCGCTGATCGTGCTCAGCTCAAACAGGCCGGCGTCCCAGTCGAGATTGTCGCCCGCCACGACGGTGAAGATGTCGGTCAGCGCGCTGTCGATGTTGACATCGCTGTCGACCGTATCGTCGGTGCCGGCGTCCTTCGGGCTGAAGCCCATGCCGGCCGGCGCGATGAACTCGAGGTAGTAATCGAGGGCGGGGTCGAGATCGGCGAAGCTGTACGCTCCGCCGGTGCCGCTGGTCGTGGTGTCAACGAGGGAATCATCGTCCGCCCGGTGGAGGTTGACGGTCACGTTTTCCAGGCCCGGCTCGCCGGGGTCCTGGATGCCGTCGCCATCGAGGTCGTGCCAGACGAGGTCGCCGATCGCGGCGACCTCGGGTTCGGTGCTGGTCACCGCGTCGGGGGTTTCGGGCGTCTCCTCGAGCCGGCCGGAGTTGTCGGCCGCCCGGGCGATGAAGGCATAGGTGCGGCCGGCTTCGCCTTCGTACACCGCCTCGCGGAGCGTGGTGTTGGCGAGCCAGACCTCGTAAGGCCCGCCGTCGATGGAGACGAAGACGTTGAAGTCGGCGAGGCCGGAGCCGCCCTCGTCGTCGTCGCCGCCCCAGGACACGGGGAACGACGGATCCGGCGCGTCGGCCGGCAAGGGCGCCACCACCGCGTCCGGGTCCACCGCGTCGAGGGTATTGGACCAGAGCGGGGTGTCGATCGGGCCCTCGGTGTCGAAGACGATGGTCGCCTCGGCGTCGACCACGTCGCCGGACTCCACGTCGTCCCGGGGCATGACCGAGTACTCGAGGAAGCCCTCGCCCACGCCGTCCTCGTCGTTGGGCAGGAGGAAGCCGGCCGTGGCGTCGGCCGGGTTCTCGCCGGTGTCGGGATCGATGGTCCTCAGAAGCCAGAACGCCTCGCCGGTCACCGCGTTGATGCCGGCGGTCACGTCGACCATGAAGCCCTCGGTCTCGACGAGGTCGATGCGGTCGGAGTAGAACGCGCGACCTTCGGGAATCTCGAAGATGTAATCGGCCCAGCCGAAGCGGGTCAGACGGAAGGTGCGGAAGTCGAGGTCGTCGTCGAGTTGCTGGTTGACGTCGACGTTCTGGGCCGGGGCGGTGGCCTCGGGGCGGTTCTCGAAGCGGATCTTGTAGTCCATCTGCTGATCGGACGGCCACCAGTTCTCATCGCCGAACCCGCTGGGGCCGAGGATGTCGTTCGGGTCGCTCGGGCGGATCGCCTCGGGCTTGTAGATCATCGTCCGCACGCAGGTTTCGGGATCGAACTCGACCTTGACCAGCTTGCCGGTGCCCACGCGAACCTCGGTAATCTCGTCGCACTCACAACACTCGGGGTCGGGCGCGGGCAGGAAGTTGGTATGGATGCCGGTGGCCAGCGAGCCGTGGGGCACCCACACCTGTTCGCCGTTGTAATTGACCTCGGAGAAGAACGCCTGGTACTCGGGGGCGAGGTTCTCGCTGTTCAGCGCGGCGGTGTGGGCCGCCTGAACCGGGGTCATGGTCGGCGAGAACTGCGTCGGGTCGGACCAGACCGCCCCGTCGTGGGTCGAGATGAAGATCGCGCGATCCACGACGTCCGGATCGGCGTTGGTGTCCTGGTCCCAGATGATGGCGGTTTCATCGCCGATCGTGGTGACCTGCACCTGCCCGATGTCGTCCACGCCGGTCATGAGCGACGTGGGCGGCGTCCACGCGCTGCCATCCCATTGCGAGACCATGAAGCTGAAGGTGTCGTCGGTGGGATCGTCGGGGGTGGCGTCGGTGTCGCGGTTGAGCCAGGCGGCGTAGAGGTTGCCGTCGGCGCCGATGCCCACCGCGAGCGAATCGTCGCTGCGATCGGTGGCGGCGACCCGCTGCGGCGAAGACCACGTGCCCGTATTCTCGTCATAGACCGCGTAGTACAGGTCGGCGGAGTCGCGGGCGGCGTTGATGTCTTCCATCGTCGCCCCGCTTGTCGGGATGCCGCTCGTGTCCGCGTAGGACCAGAGCACCATGCGGTCGCCGTCGGGATCGACCGTCGCCTGGACGTTGCGGATCAGGCCCGGGTCGCCGATCGTCATCGGCGCGGTCCACGAGCCGGTGCTCGGGTCGTAATCGGCGACGACCACGTTCGTGCCGCTCGCGTCGTCCTGCGCCCAGGCCATGAACACGTCGCCGTTGGCGTCGCGGACCGTCGAGGCCCCGCGGTCGTCGTAGATGTTGGTGGGCGTATTCGGCAGCACGTAGTTCGTGCCGTAGGTGTTGGTCGTGCCTTTGCGGGCGGCGGGGTCGTAAGTGACCGGGATGTCGAGATCGCTGAAGGCGAGCTCACTCAGGGCGCTGCCGGTGAAGATCGACGAGCCGCCGAGCACGTCGAGCAGATTGAGCTTCCACGTCTTGGGCCCGATCTTCCACGAGCCGAGCGTGGCTTCGAGGCCGACGGTCAGGTTGAGGTCGCTGAGCTTGATGTTGGGCAGGACCTCGACGCCAAGTTCGACCTGTCCGAAGGCCTGGAACTCGAACCAGTCGACGTTGCGGATATCGGCCTTGAAGTAGGGCTTGCCGGAGAGCACGACCTTG
Organism: uncultured Planctomycetaceae bacterium; assembly: GCA_964345245.1. Lineage (GTDB taxonomy): Bacteria > Planctomycetota > Phycisphaerae > Phycisphaerales > Zrk34 > CAYFQS01. The sequence continues at coordinate 3,961 of CAYFQS010000049.1, forward strand.
GCGCCGCCGATGCTGTCGGGCAGGGAGAAATTCGGGAAGGGCGGATTCTCCGTCCACTTCAGGGCATTGAACTGGACCTGGATGCCGGCCTCGATGCCGTCCTTGATCACGATGCGGTCGCCGCTGAGCCAGGTGATCCAACTGATCGCCTGCTCGATGCCGGTGCCGATGGCGAAGCCCTGCGGGCCGAGCGACTTGACGATCTGCAACAGGGCGCCTTCGAAGTCCCAACTGGCGCCGACGTGGAAGTTCATGTTCGCTTCCACAAAGTCCCACCAGCAGCTCTTCTTGTCGAGCTTCCACTTCGCGTCGCCGCTGCCGCCGCCCACGAACTTCTCGTTGCCGAATTTCTCGAAGCCCTCGGCCTTGCCGGACACGGACAGTTCGTTGCAGCTCCTCGAGCCCTCGACCGACACCTCCACGCCCTGCTCCCAGCCCTTCCAGCCGGGGATGGGGTTCCACGACTTCGTGTAGGAGAACCCGAACGCACTCGGCGAGAGCGGATCGTCCAGCCCCGGACCATTCACGAAGTCGTCCGGCGAAGCGCTGACGGCGCCGAGGAACTGATCGGCGGAGAACAGGAAGTTCGAGGCGTCAATATCCAGCAGGTCGAAATACAGGTCGCGGTCGTCGGTGATCGACGCGTCCCGCTTGGCGTAGACCACAACCGGATCGCCGCCGGACGTGATCGCGACGGCGGGCTCGCTGTCTTCCACCGCGTCGGTGGTCAGGGCGACGGCGTCGGCCCATTCGAACCCGCCGCTGCCGTCCGGGCGGCCGACGCTGTACCAGACCTCGCGGGCCTCGGCGTCGCCTTCCGTCCACGAAGCCATCAGCCCCATCGACCCATCCTCGAACAGTCCCGGATGCCAGTCGATGCTGATGTCGGTGCCCGGCTCGTTGCGGATCGCCTGGGCCTCGACCCATGCCGTCCCGTCGTAGAACGCGTGCCAGATCGCCCCCTCGCGGTTGTAGAGCATATGGGTGAAGCCCGAGCCGTCCACCGTCACCGCGGGCGCGTACTCGTCGATGTGGTCCGGCCCGTCATCGGTGGCCGCGTAGAGCGTCAGCCCGGTCACGTCGCTGTCTTCCGGCAGGGTCACGGTGGGCAGATTCACGTCCCAGAAGCCGTTCTGATCGTTATCCCACGCCCGCCCGTCGAGGGCGAACTCGTAGTCGCCCGCACCGAGGAAGGGAATCGCGAAGTTGCCGAACTGGTCGGTGAGGGTGAGCCCGGCCTGCACCTGTTCGCCGTCGATGGTCTCGTAGACCGCGACCTGGGTACTGGCCACCGCGGCGTCGGTCTCGGCGTCACGGATCACGCCGGAGATCACGCTGTTCGGCACGTAGTCCGGATTCGTCTCGTGGGTCAGCGAGACCAGTTCCCGCACGTCCCGGATCACGCCGTGCGAGTCGACCAGCCGCGAGGCCATGTCATTGATGAACTGCACGTACTGCCCGTACGTCGCGCCGATGCGCGGCTGGACCCGGCCCCAGAACGTTTCCCACTCCGCGTCGGTCATATCCGCCGGACGAATCGTCTCCGCGATCTCCGTCCAGTCGTCGATCACGCGGAGGTCATCGGCTTCGACGGCGGTGGTGCGGAAGGGCACGAAGTCGTGCGGGCCGGCATCGGTCTGGAAGGAAACGGTCACCGAGTCGAACTCGCCCGGGCGCAGCACGCCCACGCGCCCCTGCTCGCTGCCTCCGAACACATGCAGCGGAATCCCCCGCCGCAGGTCTTCCAGTTGGAAGCCCATCCGGGTGTGCTCGGGCACCGTCACCTCCAGCAGCGGCGCGACCGAGTCGGTGTCGCCGCTGTTCCGGTAGATGATGGTGAAGGCGTTGAAGCGATCGGTGCGGACCGCGGCCGGACCCCGTGCGCCGGTGAGAATCTCCGGGCCTTCGCCGGTCACCACTTCCAGGCCGTCGGCGAGCGTGGTCGTCGTGGACTCGTCGGCGAGCACGGCCACCACGTCGTAGATTCCGATGGGCGCGCCGTTGAGGTCGAACGTCGCGTACGCCTCGGTCGAGTCGACGTAAACCACGTCGGTCGCGTCGTGCTGCTCGCCCGCCGGGTCGAGCAGGTGGAAATCGATGTCCGGCTCAAAGCGGGCACCATTGACCTGCAACGTCACGTTGCCCACGTTGCCGACCTCGTCGGCTTCGACATCTTCGATGGTGAACGGGATGATCTCGGCGAGGATGTCATAGTCCCGCTCGGGCAGGGAATCAGACGCGCGGTCGGCGAAGGCGAGGATGTAGTACGTGCCGCCCGTCGAAGCCGGCACGAGCACGCTCGGATCGGCCACGAAGGACTGGTCCATCTGGAAGTCGAAGTTGGTGCGGCTGGGCATCCGCCCCTCCCGCACGTAGAGTTCGTGGAACGCATTATCCGAGGCGCTGTCGAAGGTCACGCGGAAGGTTTCATTCGCGGCGACGTCGACCTTGTAAAACGCCGAGCGCCCCTCGGCCAGGTTGCCGCTCGAAGGCACGCCGAGCGTCAGGGCTGCGGCGTCGAGGGTCATCTCGTTCAGCGACGCGGCGAGATTGTTCTCGTCATCGACCTCGGGCACGGTGTTGCGGATGTCGGTGCGGAGAATGACGTGGTAATCGCCGGGCAGCACGCCGGGCAGCGGGGCGGTCACCGACCGGCTGTACGTGCCCTCCGGCCCCACGGTCGCGTTGACCTGCTCCTGGGCGAACAGCGGGTCGTCGAGGTCCCACTGGTCGTCGGCGGAGATGTAGAGGTTGTCGTCCCACCGCCCGGAGAGCGTGGTCGTGTCGCTGAGGTTCCGGACCTCGTAGTCGAGGGTGGCGTTTTGCCCCGGCACGCCGGTCGCCGGCACGGTGATCGTGCCCACCACCAGGTCGACCGGCGGCGGGAGGGTGACGTCCACCGCGCTGCGGTCGTAATCGAGGTTGTTCAGTTCATTGGTCTCACCGAGGTGATCGCCGGCGTCCACATTGACGAAGACGAAGAAATCGCCGCTGAGGCCGGTGGGAATCCGGAAAGAGCCGCCGGCGTTGTACGTCTCACCGGACCCGAGGCGCGCCGTGCCCGCGTTCGGCGAGGGATCGAACTGACGGGCGCGCTCGAAGCCCAGGTAGAAGTCCTGGTTGCGGTCGAATACCTGGTCTCGCGACAGGTACACCGAGTCGTGCCAGCGCATGTTCGGCGTGAGGTCGCCGTGGTTCGTCACCGACCAGTTCACATCAATGAACTGACTGCTCACCCCGGTGGCGGGCGCATCGACCGAAAGAAGCTCAAGGTCGAAATCGAACACGGGGTTCGGGTTCGGCGTGACGGTGATCGTGCCGGCCGAGACTCCGTCGTTATTGCTCTCCGACGGCGCTTCAAACACGTTGTTTTCGATATCGGCGCGGACGAGCACGTGAAAGGTCCCGTCGAGATCGCGCGGCAACTCGAAGTTGGCGGTGGTCGTGTACTCGTCGACCGTCGAACCGTCGAACCCCGCCAGCGCGCCGTTGTGCCGCACCCGGTCGAGATCGACGTCGTCGCCGTTGCCCCAGATCTGGTCGGTCGAGAGGCGCGCCCGGTCGTACCAGAAGCTGGAATCGGTGATGTCGGGCCCGAGGTTGCCCACGGTCCAGGTGATGGGGATCACGTCGCCGCCCACCGCGGTCGCCGGCGGATCGTCCACGCCGATCACCTGCAGGTCGGCGGTGTCCCGGCTGACGTCGAAGGGCAGCCAGAGTGCGTTGTTGTCCTCGCCGCCGCTCGTCCCTTCGTAGACCTTGTCACCTGCGTCCACGACGAGGTACAGCCGATAGCTGCCCGGCGCCACCGTCTGCGGCAGAGAGACCAGCGGCCCGCGGGTGTAGCTCATGCCCACGTCGAGCTCCGCCCCGGTGTTCGCCGAAAAGAGGTTGCGGTCGTCATCATCGCCGAGCACGTCGTCATCGGAGAGGATGATCCGGTCCCGCCAGTTATTGTCGCCGGGCACGACGTTGAGGCCCTGGTTCTCGACGGTCCAGGAAGCGATGAAGCCGGTGCCGGCCTCGACCGGCGTGGTGGGCGCCGAGAAGGCGGTGGGCACGAGGTCGGGCGGCTCGGCGGTCACCGTTGTGGCGCTGGTCGTGCCGCTGGTGTTGTTGTCTTCGAAATCCTCGAACACCTGGTTGTTGACGTCGGTGGTCACGAAGAAGTGGAACGCCCCGGTCACGCCATCGTCGAGCTTGAGGTTGTTGAAGCTTTCGAAGTAGCTGCCGCCGGCCCCGAGCGCGCCGTTGTGGGGCCGCGTCGCCAGCACCTCGTCGTCCGCATTGCCGAACACATCGTCGGTGGACAGGTAAAGCCGATCGCCCCAGGCCGAATTCGGCGTGGCGGCGCCGGGGTTCTCCACCCGGTAGCTCACCGAGAACGGATGGCTCGACAGCAACGACGTCGGCGCGATCACTTCCGTCACCTCCAGGTCGGGAGCGATGATCGGCAGGATGTCGGTGGGCGTGCTGTCGAGGTTGGCGTTGTTCGCTTCCGCCGATGAGAAATGCTCGTAGACCGCGTCGAACGCGTCCGTGACCACGAAGAACCAGCGTTCACCGGTCACGTCGACCGGCAGGTCCACCGCCTGCGTGCGGGTATACGACTCGCCCGACAGAAGTTCCCCCTGGCGCTTCACGCTCTTCATCAGCAGGTCCGAGCCGAGATCGAGGTTGTTGTCCTCGGACATGTAGATGCGGTCCCACCACGTGTCTTCGAGGGTGATCCCGTCGCCGTCGTTCTCGACCGTCCACGTGATCGACGCGGTCTGCCCGCGAAGCGCCGTGGCCGGGGCGAGCACGCTGGAAACGATCAGGTCCGGCGGATCGGTCAGCGAGACCTCGGTCAAATCGCTCTGGCCCAGGTTGTTGTCTTCGTTCGTGTGCTCGAAGACCCGGTTGTTCGAGTCCGCGGCCACGAAGAAATAATGATCGCCGCTGATGCCCCGCGGCATCGTGACCGACAGCGAGTTGGTGTAGCTGTCGCCCGCGTTGAGGTAGCTCGGGTTGGTCGCATTACCGAGGAACGTGTCCACCGTCGGATCGAAAATCTGATCCGTCGACAGGTACACGCGATCGCGCCACGTCGGCGCACTGGTTCCCCCGTCGCCGTCGTTCAACACGGTCCACTCGATCACCGTCGACTGACTGGAGAACGCCGTGGCCGGGGCCGTCACGCTGGTCACCTGCAGATCGGGCAGCGGCGTCAACTCGACCGCGAGCACGCCGTCGTGGTTGACGTTGTTCGCTTCGTTGGCATGTTCAAAAACATCGTCGGCGTGGTCCGTCTTGACGATGACGTAGAAATCACCCTCCAAATCGAGCGGCAGGTCGATTGTCTGGATTCGCGTGATCGACTGGTCCGGCTCGATCGTCCCGGTGAAGGAGAAAGTGCCGAAGCGGGTGTCCCCGCCATCGAGGACAGTGTCGCTCGACAGGTACACGCGATCCTGCCAGGTGCCGCCGGCTTCAAGGTCGCCCACGTTCTCCACCGTCCACTCGATGGGGATGGTCGTCCCGGACTGCGCCTCGATCGGGGCGTCCACGCTGGTCACCGCGAGGTCGGGCAGCGGCGGCAGGTCGATCGTCACCTGCGAGCTCGAGGCGACGTTGTTGGTCTCGTCCGACTCCGGCTCCTGCTCGTTGGTGTCCGCTTCCACGAGCAGGTACCAGTCGCCGGCGCTGAGGTTGACGTTGAGCGGCAGCGTGACGGTCTCGCTCCGGTTGTACGACCCGCCGCCCGCGGCGAGGGGCAGGAACCCAGCCGCCGCGAAAGTGGTGACCGGCGTGTCCCCTCCGTCGAGCGTCTGGTCCTGGCTCAGCCAGACCCCGTTGCTGAAGGCGCTGCTGAGCGTGTCGGCGTCGCCTTCATTGCTGATCGTCCACTCGATGATCACATCTTCGCCGAAGATCGGATCGGCCGTCGTCAGGGCGACGTTGCTCGTCCGCAGATCACTCGCCGTGACGGTCAACGGCACGGCGGCGACGTTGTTGGTCTCCTCGCTCTCCGGCTGGACGTCGCCATGGTCGGTCTGGATCAACAGATGCCACGCGCCCGTCGTGATGCCTTCGGGGATCGTGACGTTCCGGGTCTGCGTGTAATCGCCGCCCGCCGCCAGAGGCGAGAAGCCGCCGCTTCCGACCGTACCGATCGCCTGGTCGCTGCCGTCCAGAGTCGCGTCGGTCGACAGATAGACCCGGTCGGCCCAATTGGTGGTCGCCGGCCCGTCGCCGTCATTACGCACCGTCCAGTCAACGCTGATCGTCTCGCCGATCTGCGCGACCGACGGGGCGGCAATATCGGTCGCGTCCAGCGTCAGATCGGGCGCCCGGACATTCACTTCGAAGAACCGGAAGTTATTGACCTCGTTGGACTCCGGCTGCACAGCGCCCGCGTCGGCGAGCACCGCGATGTACCACGTGAGCGACGGGTCCGGCTCGCCGATGGTCACGCTGGTCGATTGCGAGTAATCGTCGCCGGCGGCCAACGGGCGAAACGAACCGGCCCCCACGTTCTTCAGGAAGATATCGTCGCCGTCGCCGAGGGCCTGGTTCGGCGTGAGGAGGATGCGGTCGAACCAATTCCGGTCGGCCACGCCGGTGCCGGCGTTCTCCACCGTCCAGTCCACGGTGAACTGCTCGCCCCAGCTTACCGATGACGGCGCGGTCAGCGCCGTCGGCGTCAGGTCGGACACGAGCACTTCGACCGGCACCGCCACGACGTTGTTGGTGTTGTCGCCGAACTCGGTCACCGACTGCCCACCGTCGGCCACGAACAGGGCGAACACGTTCCCTGTCGGTGCATTGCCCGGCACGGTGAAGTTGCCCGTGCTGGTGTAGCTGTCGCCCGCGGCGAGCGGAGAGAACCCGGACGCCGAGAAACTGCCCGCCTGCACGTCCGTGCCGGGGTTCCAGATGTCATCGACCGACAGGTACACCCGGTCCGTCCAGTTGCCCGTCGCCTCGCCGTTGCCGACGTTCTCCACCTGCCATTCGACGCTCACCGTCTCGCCCAGCGACAGGGGGCTCGGCGGCGGGCTCAGCACCGACATCTCCAGGTCCGCCATCCGCAGTTCAATGGTCGCGGTGAACGTGTCCGACGTGCCGTCGCCGTCGTTGTCGAGCCGGTTGCCCACGACATCGGTGATCTCCGGCCCGATCTCCATGGTGTACGTGCCCAGGGCGTTGCGCTCAGTGAAGTTCACCGTGTACGTATCGCCGCTGCCGCTGACACTGAAGACCTGACCGGTCAGATCGTCGCCGGACGGGCCGGTGAAGCTGACGATATCGCCGGCGTTGAAGCTCGCCGGATCGAGCGGTTCGTCGAAGGTGAAGGTGATCGACGAGAACGGCGGGACGGTCGGGCTCACCGGCTGCACGGCGGCGACCTGCGGACCGGTCTGGTCGATCTCGAAGCTGCCGGTGTACGGCTCGCTGCCCAGGCCCTGCAGGTCGAGCACCGACCCGCCGGTCAGGGTGTAGCTGAACACGCCTTCGATGGTGGTGTCGGCGAGGGCGAGGGTGAATCGCGCGGTGTCGCCGTCCACGAGCGCCACGCTCGTGGCGCTGATCGTCGACTCGCCGAAGACCAGGTCGCCGGCGTCGAGGGAACTGTCGAGCATGCCTTCCGAGAAGTCGAGGTCGATGGTCATGACGCCGCTCGGCGGGCCGAGCTTCTGCCCGTCGGTCGGCGTGCTGCCGACCACCACGGGGCCGACGTTGTCGACCGCGCCGCTCGTGACCGAGACGTTGAGGGTGTAATCGCCCTCGCCCGCGCCGGTGAGACGGAGGAAGTAGGTCCCCGCAGTGGAGACGGTGAACGCGGGGAGATCGGACCCCGGCGTCCCGGACGGGGCGACGGTCGCGCCCGTGTCGTCGACGAGCGTGACTTCGGGGACCAGGTTGTTCTCCGGCTCGCCCACGCCGCTGCCCGGCAGGGTCGTCGTGGCCGCGATCGTGTCGCCGGCGTCGAGCTCGACGGCGTACTGCCCCGCCCGACCGCTGATCTGCAGATTGTCCAGCGCGGCCGTTTGCCCGCCGCTACCCGCGGCGAGGATGTAAGCAATGTCCGCCTGCGGACGCGTGATCGAAAGCGACTGCGGGTTGCCGGTCGAGGTGGTGAAGCCGACGTCCTCCGCGAGCAGCGTGCCGTCGGAAGCGTACGCCCGCAGCAGGCCCGGATCGCTTGCATCGTCGCCGATCACGTCGACGGACACCGTGCTGGAGAGGGGGATGTCGGCCCGAAGCCAGTTGTTGCTCGAGTTCCACGTGTTCTGCCCGCCGCGGCCGAACACGCGGCTGCCCGTCGAGGACAGCGAGTTCGACAGGGAAGTGACCGTCACGCCCAACGGCGTCTCGCCGTCGCTTTCCACCGCCGTGAGCGTCACGCCGGGGTAGAAGTTCGTCAGGTCGGCGCCATTCGGGGCCGCGTCGGGTTCAATCGCGTTGGTCAGTTCGCTCAGTCGTCCGGCAACCTGCCCGGTGAAATCGCCCGAGTTGGCGGTGTCGGGCACCAGGATCAGTTGCTGAGCCCGCTGGCCGGCTCGTGCGGCCACGGTGCCGAGCTGCGACTGGCGCGTGACGACGAGGGTGTAGCTCGCCGCGTCGTCACCGGTGACCTGCGCCTGGTAGGTGCCGCTGGTCCCGGCGATATAGCCGTCGATATAGTCGCTCGTCGCCAAGGACGACGGCACGCCGAGCGTCACCGTCGCCCCCGACGGATCGAGCAGTGTCAGGTCGACATTGCCGTTGTCTTCGCTCAACCCGAGGCCCAGCACGTCGCCCGCGGCGAGGTCGAAGCTGTAAAGGTCGGTATCCGAGGCGCTGAGCTCGCCGAGCACGGCGAGGCGATCCGCGGTCGACTGCAGGGGGATCGAGGTCGAACTCAGGTCGTCCGGCGTGGTGTCATTCGATGGGCCGCCGAGCATTTCCGGCTCGAGCATGGCGTTGAGGATCACCTGCACGGTGTAGTCGCCGCTGCCGGCAAGGGAGCTGACTTGGACGGTGTAGGTGTCGTCCGACGGAGCCGGGACAACCTGCAGGGCCACCGGCTCGCCCGCGGCTCCCGCCGTCGCCGTGGGGCCCACCTGGGTGGCGCTGGAATCCAGCAGCCGCACCTCGCCCTGGATCGAGTCGTCCACCGGCTCGAACAGCACGGTGACGAGCTGCCCCGATTCGATGTCGATGGTGAACCGATCGGTATCGCCGGCGACGTGGAATCGGCCGGCCTGCTCGGGATCGTACACCTGCCCGCCGAGGGGCGGGACGGCCTCGAGCCCGGCGAGCGGCTGCGAGGTCGCATCCACTTCGAAGTTCATCACGAACGGATCGCCCGGCGCCCCGTCGCCCGAGGGCAGGGGGAAGCTCGGCCCGCCATCGAGCAGATTGCCGCTCAGGTCCTTCGCCGCATCCGCCCCACTGGCCAGCTCGAACACGTAATCGCCCTCGGGCAGAGCGGTCCAGTGGACGGTGATGGTCCCGGCCGCGTCGTCGTAGGCGAACGAATCGGGCGCGAAGCCCTGGCCCAGCAGATTGTTGTCCAGCGACACGTCTTCAGGCCCGAGCGTCGAGGGATCGAGGCCCTCGTTGAACGTGAGCACCAGTTCGAGGGCCCCGGCGTCGACCACGTCGCCGTCGGCGATCGCCCCGCCGTCCGCGGTGATCGCCGTGACGCGGGGGTCGGTCTGGTCGAGCACGAAGCTGCCGGAGAACGTGCGGTCGAGCGTGTCGCCGGTCACGCCCGTGCCCACGCCGGGCGCCACGTCGATGGTGTACGTCCCGTCGCCGACGTTGTGGCCGGTGAGGGGAATCTCCACGGTGTCGCCGTCGACCAGCGTCGCGCCCGCCACGGGGTCGCCGTTGATGGTGATCGCGCCGTCGTCGAGCGTGCTCGAGCGCAGGTTGTGCGAGAAGTGGATCTGGTAAGCACCGGGGAAGTCGACGAGGTTGGCCCCGCCCACCGGCGTCGTGCCCACGACCTCCAGGGCCGGCGTGCTCGTGGTCAGCCCGTCCACGTGGAGCAGGTACGTCCCGGCGGTCTCGTCGGTCAGCAGCGCCCGGTAGGTCCCGCCCTGACCGGTCGGAACGGTGTAGGTGATCTCGCCGTCCGAGACACGGGAGCCGACCTCCGTCGGCGGATTCACCCCGTCGTCGTAAAACAGCGTGATGGAAGGCGTCAACAAGTTGACCGGCTCGTTGGGCCCGTCACCGGGGGCGGTGGCGGTCACGGTCAGGGCGTCGCCTTCGGCGGCCTGGAACTCGTAGACGTCGGCGGAGGGCACGATCTCGATGTTGTCCCACCCGCGACCGTCGCTGGTGAACGGACGGAAGTCGTACTGCTGGAATTTGATCATCACCGGCCCGTCGAGCGACGCCCCAAGGGTGTCGGCCGCGGACTGCAGACCGCGCGCGAAACTCACCCACTGGCCCCAAACGGCGAACTCCGGCTGCCACACCGTGGCCCAGTTCGTCCCGTCCACGCTGATCGCCACCCCGTCGGAATTGGTCGAGCCGCTGAACGTGGCCGGCATGAGATGGCGGCTGTCGCCCCACAAGGCGTGGTCGAAGCGCAGCACCGGGTTCTCCACGCCCGTCAGATCGACCGTCCAGATCGCTTCATTCAGGTTCCCCGTCCCCGTGTGGGTCGCCATGTCCATCAACAGCGCATAGGCGCCGTCGGCCGTGCTCGGCGTACTGCCGACCTGGATTCGGCCTTCGGGCTGCGACGAACTCGTGGTCCACGAGCCGTCCAGCACGCCGGACTCGAAATCTTCCACGATCACCGGCTCGCCTTCACCCGAGACGTCGGTCACCGGACGGAAGTAACCCAGCGCCTGCCCGGTGCCGCTGATGTCCTGGGCGGCGCCGGCGTGGTCGTTCGGCTCGTGATCGAACGAGGCGCCCCGCATCGCGAGCAGCGTGTAGTTACCGATATTGCCGGTCAGTTCGATGTAGAACGTGCCGCCCGTGGCGTCGACGAAGTCGCCGATGGCCTGCCCGGCGTTGGGCAGCCGCGCCCCGCGGGCGATCTCG
>CAYFQS010000050.1:0-14888 GCA_964345245.1 uncultured Planctomycetaceae bacterium
GGTCGTAATAGGCGTAGACCTCCATGTGCTGGTTCACCCCCAGGTCGTAGGGAGCGCAGGCCACTTCGAAGAGCATCACGTACGCCCGGTCGTGCCCTTCCGGGGCGTCGGGATCTGCATCGTCCGGCGGCGCAGCGGGCACCATGCCGACCGGCCCGAGCCGGGCGATGAACTTGCCCGTCGACGCCTCCGAGTTCTGCCGCATGTATTCCCGAAGATAAGCGCAGACGGCGACCACGCGGGTCGCGTCGTAGCTGAAGGGGAACTGCACGTGGAGCGCGTCGCCGTCGGGCTGCGGGGCGCTCCAGCGTCGCTGGCCGCTGGGCACCGCGGCCCGGGCGGCCATCATCGCCGGGTAGATCGTCGAGACCAGCACCGTCGCGATGGACATGAAGATCACCACCATCACGCTCAGCGAGGAGTAGTTCAGGTTCAGGTCGATGATGTCCAGGCGCGTGATGACCACGCTGAGAATCTGCCCGATCAGGTACCCGGCCACGGCGCCGACGAGTCCGAACACGAGCGACTCGGCAAGGAAGAAGACCATCACGTGGGTCGGGTTCAGTCCGATCGCGTTGTAGATGCTGATCTCGCGCTTGCGCTCCATCACCGAACCGAGCATGGTGTTGAGGATGATGGTGGCGGCGAGGAAGATGGCGATCGAGACCTTGAGCACGCCGCCCACCTCCGCGCTGCTGCTGGAGGCCATGGCGTACTGGGCGGGATCGATCACCCGCTCGCCGTCGCCGAGCGGCACCTGCTCGGTGACCGATACGTTCAGGCGCATGTTCTGGAACTCGATGAGTGCATTGGCCGCGGCCCACGTGCGGGCGGCCCCGGCGGCCGCGTCTTCCTGGTCGAACTTCACGCTCAGTGTCCGGGCGTCGCTGCTGCCGATCGACTGCGCCACGCCGTAGGGAACAATCGCGATCTCGTTCGGCCGGGCCTCGTAAGCGCCGGGGATGTCGGTCACGTCGCCGCTGACGTCCGCGGCCTCGCGGGCGGCCTCGGTCTCGCCCGCCTGCTCCTGCGACGCCGCCACCAGCATCGGCACCAGCGGAACCTCCGCGAGGTCGCTCAGGTTGGCGAAGTCACGGTCGTCGACCAGGCCCGCGAGGGCCAACCGCCGACCGTTCACGCGAAGCTCGCGGCCTTCGAAGTTCTCCGGCGTGATGCCGATGAGCTTCGCCGCCTCCACGCTCAGCACGATCTCGTTGGCTTCGTTGCCGGTAAACCACCGCCCGGCCACCACCGGCATCGGGGCGAGGAAACCGTCTTCCGCCTTCTCCAGTCCGAGCAGCACCTTCGTGCTCACCGTGGCCGCCGGGGCATCGGCGACCGGATGCACCGGCTCCACTTCGTAGGGCAGGTACGTCCCGTACTTGTCCTGCCGCTGGGTCCAGATGCGGGCCACGGTCGTCGCCTCGTCCTCGAAGTGAGCGCGGAGGCGATTCAGCCGCGTGCTGTCGATGGGGGCGAGCCCCGAGGAGGTGAACAGGAACCCGTTGTAGGGCGTTTCGCTGCTCACCCGCACCCGCACCGGTTCCACATCCTGGCCCACGCTGATCACCGAAAGCATGGTGAACGTCACGAGCACGATGGTGACCGTGGTCAGCGTGGTGCGGATGCGGCGGCGTTTCATGTTGTTCACGCCGACCAGGAACGCCACGCCCGCGAGCCGGCCCTGCGAGGCATCCATCGAATCGGACTGCAGCGTCTCCTCCACCGCGGTGTTCATCGACGAGTTGAACCGCTGGATGATCACCGAGGTGACAAACCCCGCGAGCCCGAGAATCACGAACGCGAGGATCACGACCTGCGGCGTGGTGGCGACCTCGAAGGCCGGGTGCACCAGCCGCAGGGTAATCGCCATGATCACGAAGATGCCGGCGAACAGGCCCAACTGTTTGTTGATGTCGGTGAAGGGCGTGATCAGCTTCATCAGGAAGAAGCAGAACGGGATCACCAGGGCGAGGAAGATCACCACGGCCTTGATCAGGTCGTTGAGCGTGCTCAGGGCCCGATCATATGCGCGGTAGGCCAGGCCCCTGGCTTTCTCAGCCCCGACCAGCATCTGCTCGCTCTGCGCCTGGTCGTCGGCCACATCCAGTTCCCCCAGCTCCTGTTCGGATTTCCGGTTGAACTCGACCGCGGTCTCATCGATCACGCCCTTGTCCGTCATCAGGTTGAGGCGCTTGTCCGTCAGCAGGTAGAGGTCTTTGGCGCTGGTCAGCACGAGGTTGCGAAGCATGGAGGTTTCGGTGTCGAACCCCTCGCCGTCGCTCTCCGGCTTGTCGGGGGCCATGTTGATCGCCAGGCCGTTGCCGATGCGCAGCTTGAATCGCCTGGCGGGCTCCATGAAGGCGCTGCCCGTGCCGTTACCCGAACTGGGGATGTATTTGCCGCCCGTGGTGGACTGGATGCCGGACAGACTGTAGTGCCGCGGCAGGGAGTTCTGCACCGCGTCGAGCAAGTCGATCTGCGGCACCGGCAGCAGGGTCAGCGGCTCGGTCAGGCCGATCAGATCGGTCTTCATCGCATCAAAGACCAGCAGCGATCGGACCACGTATGACTCATTCTCACGGAATGAGATCGAGGAACTGAACGCCTTTTCCCCTTCGCCGAAGTCCAGGGCGCCGGTGACCATGGAGAAGCTGTCGTCGAAGTCAAAGGCCTGCAGACTGGTTTCCTTCCAGAGCTGTCCGCGGAGCCGCACCTCGCCGTCCCGGTCGGCCATCAGGAACGCCCACGGCCGGACCTGCCCGAGCATGGTCACGTCGCCCGGCATGGCGACCAGCCCCGCCTTGCCCTGCGCCCCCACGATCATCGCGCCGGGCAGCACCGGGGCGTCGGCCGGATTCACCGAAAACTTGTCCTGCTTCCGCGTCGTCAGGTGAATCACCAGTGACTGCGCGCCCCTCTCGGGCAGCACCGTGGCGCCCAGGGCGTCGGCGTCGACCAGGCGAGGCAGGTACTGCTCGGCGAAGCGCATCAGCCGATCGTAATTCTCGCGATTGATGCGGTCGGCCGTGTCGTTGGGCGTGAACGTGAGACTCCGGGCGTCACGGACGCCGGTCAGCGTCAGGCCCGCCTTACTGAACTGGTGCGGCACGCGGGCGGCGATCGCGGCGTAACCGCCCAGATGGCCCTGCCATGAAATCCCCCGCTTATTGCGCAAGGTGTCGGCGAAGGGCGACGGGGTCTCGGTCTCCGTCGCGAGTTCGTCGGCGGTCTTGAGCGTCAACCGCACAAGCCGCGAAACCCGCCGGGCGGCGGATTCCTGGAAATTACTCTCCTTCCGCAGGTAGCCGACGTGGAAGAACCCCGCCTCGCCCGATCCGAAGGTGAGATCGAGCGTGAAGTTCGCCACCGTGCTCAGCGGGGCGTGCAGGGCGGCGAACATCGCGTCGTATCCGTCCTTGGCCACGTTGTCCGGCTCCGCGTGGGGATCGATCACGCGCATCAGTCGGCGGCGAAGGCTGAGGTTTTCCACCATCTGGTCGCGCTTCGCTTTCGCGAGCTTGGCCGCTTCGGCCGCCTCCAACTCGATCTCCCGGAACAACGCCGCCAGCGCTTCCTTCTCACGGGCGTCAAGATCATCGAAATAGAGCTTCCCGCCGATCCGCTTGAACAGCATCACCAGACGCACCCGGAGTTCGCCTTCCGACTCCAGTCGCTCGATCTCCCGGGTCAACTCCTGGTAGTGCTCGTCGGTCTTGAGCTGTTGCTCGGTCAACTGCTCGGCTTCGACGTACACCTCCCGCTCCCGCTCGATGCGGGCCTCAAGCTCCCGGAGCATGTTGCGCTCGTGGTGAAGCTTGTCCTTCGCCGGGTCGTTCAGGTTGAACGCCTTCCGGGCCACGGTCACCGTGTCGTAGCGGAGGCGTTCGATCAGGTCATGGCTCGGCTCGGCACTGTAGAGCTTGCTGACGTATTCCGATTCGGCGAGCGATTCGCTCAGGGCGGTCAGTTCCTTCTGAATCGCGGTGGTATCGGCGAAGAGGGCATAGGCCACCTCCTGCTCGCCGTTGAGGGCGTTGGTGTGATCGTTGACCGCGGTGAGCAGGACCGGTCGGGTCGGCGGGTTGGCCTCGAAATGCCGCACCAGCCGCTGCAGCAACACCACGTTGGCCGCGCTGGTCGCACCGGGTGAGAGCTCCGGCACGATCGACATCGCGTCCTTGTACGCCTGGATGTGTACGATCTGCCGCGACGGGTCTTCCACGAAGGAAACATTCGCGCTCGCGGGCTCCGCGGTGCCGGGGATGAACAACCATTCGCTGGACACGGTCCTGCGTTGCCAGCGGCCGGCGCCGTCCTGTTCGATCTCCACCGCCGGCGTCTCGTCGGCGAGCTGCCCGGGATCGCGGCCGAGCAGGCCGGCGATCTCCGACCGCTTGACGAAGAATCGGGGAATGCTCAGCGGCGCGAGGTTGAACTTCACCGCCGCCTCGCTCTGGTTCATGCTCCGGCCCGCCGGGGGTTCGAGCACGATGACCACCTCCGCGCCGAGCTGCACGGTGTCGATCCATCGATCGCTGCAGTCGAATTCGACCACCGCGGCGGCACCGCGAAGGTCGCGGCCGCTCAATTCTTCAGTCGTGGCCTGGCCGACGTAGACCAACCGCCCCTCGAACCGCTGGTCGGGGAGGTTGGCCGGCTCGACGAGGTTGGGCAACATCTGGTAGAGGCGAACGGGATCGCCCGCCGGGCCGGTCATGGTGGTCCGGGCGGGGATGAACGCCGGGGCGGGGTAGGTGATCCGGCCGCTCTGCCAGCGTCGCGCGAGCTCGCCGCCGGCACGGTGAGCGTTAATCAGGGCGCTTCGCAGGCCCTGTTCCTTCGCTCGCTCCACGCCTTCCATGGTCGTCGCCGCCTGCCCCCGCAGGGCCTGCTGCTCGGCCCGGAGTTCGGCGAGGGCGCGTTCGAGACGGTCGATGTCCGCTTCGACGTCAGCCGCTTCGACCAGGGATTCGGCCTCCGTAATCCGGGTGGCCAGCGTTTCCGCCCACTCGGCCTCGACTTCACGCCAGTCGCCCAGGTTCTGCTCCAGCCGCTCAATCTCCGCCTTCGCTTCCTGCACGGACTGGCGGAGGTGCTCGATTTCGCCCTTTGTTTGTCGCCGCCAGCGGCTGAGTGTCCGCCGGGCCGCTTCCAGGCGGCCCTCCGCCTCGCGCAGCTCCGCGGTGCCGGAAGTCTCGGCTCGCAGCTTCGCGACGAGGTTCTCCAGGTTCGTGATCGTCTGCTGCTTGTCTTCCGGGCCGGTCTCGAGCTGCGTTTCCAGTTCGGCGATGCGGTCGGTCTGCCGGGCCAGACGGGCGCGGAGCGTGGGCAGCGTGGTGGTCGCCTCGTCAATCACCTGGCGCAGCCACTGGGCGCGGTTGATCCGCTCGACGGGCGTGGTCACCGCGGCGTCGATGATGGGCAAGGCGATCCCCACGCCGAGGCAGATCAAGGCGACCGACATCAGCGCCGCCCGCCGCTGATACCACCAGCCGAGCACGAGGGCGGCGGCGATGACGAGGAAGGCGATGGTGAATCCCGCCGGGGCTTCGGCGGTGTAATGCACGTACGCCGGGCTCCGCACCGCGTTCTCCCGGGCGCCGCCGACGACCTGGGCGTCATCGGTGGCCTCGAGCCAGTCGGCGAGGGCCTGGTCGGCGGCGTCGGCGGCGGCCCGGACGTCGGCGTCGAGCTTGCCTTCGTTCTCGCGGGCCGCGGCGGCGGCGAACTGCCCGGCGATCAACTCGCCGACCTTCTCGTTGCCGGGTTGGCCGATCTGCCGCGCCGGGGCCGCTTCGACCAGGGCCTCGAGCTCGGCGAAGGCGTCCGGTGGATCGGCCGGCGCCGGCTGCTGGGCCCACGCCGCCGATCCAAGCCATGAGGTTGCCGCGAGCACACAAACCGCGATCCCCGTTCGCGTCGCTTTCATGATCTGCTCGGCCATGTGAGTCATTCGTTTTCGACCTCGCCGATGCTGCCCACCGTGATCTCCAGGTCTTCCCGTCGCTCGATGCGTTCGATCATCCCGTCTCGGATCCAGACGACCCGGTCACAGATATCCAGCATCTTGTGATCGTGGGTGGCGCTGATGACGGTCACGCCCATCTGCTGGGACAGTTCCTTGAGCATGGCGATGATGTCGGCGCCGGTTTTCAGGTCCAGGTTGCCGGTCGGCTCGTCGGCGAGCACGATGGCGGGGCGGTTGGCCAGCGCTCTGGCCACTGCGACACGTTGCTGCTGGCCGCCGGACATGCGCCCGGGGCGGTGGCTCCACCGGTCGCCGAGGCCCACCTGCTGAAGAATCTCGTACGCCCGCTCCCGGGCGTCGTCGTTGTCGACGTTGGCGAAGATCATCGGCATCATCACGTTCTCGATCGCCGTGAGCATGGGCAGCAGGTTGAAGCTCTGGAAGATGTAGCCGACCTTCCGGCAGCGAAGCCACGCCAGTTCAAAGCTGTCGAGGGCGGCAATGTCGACCTCGTCGATGAACACCATGCCGTCGGTCGGCTTGTCGAGCCCGCCGACCATGTTGAACAGGGTCGACTTGCCCGAGCCAGACGGTCCCATGATGGCCAGGTACTCCCCGCGGAAGATGTCCAGATCGACCCCGCGGAGGGCGTGGGTCTCGACATCGCCCATCCGATAGATCTTCCGCACGTCAAGGGCGCGGACCACGGTGTCCCGCGCGAGAGTGGCGGTGGTATCGGCCTGGGCCTCGGGGGCGGTGTCCGGCGTGTAGTTGTCGCCTGCGTCGTTCACGCTTGTCACCTTAAGGTTATTCCTCGACCCGGAGGGCGTCGACGGGGGCCATCCGCGCCGCGACGAGGGCGGGATAGACCGCGCCGACCACCGACAAGAGCATGCCGGCGAGAATGGACCAGCCGATCACCTTCAGCATGCCCACGCCGGGGAAGTTCGTGATGCCGAACCCGCCGTACTGGGCGATGGCGGCGGCGAAGGACACGAGCAGTCCCACCCCGAGACCGATCGCCGCGCCCACGACGCCCTGGAACGCCGACTCGAGCAGGAACAGCTTGACCACCAGCGAGTCCTGGGCCCCGAGGCACTTCATCGTGCCGATCTCGCGGAACCGTTCGGTCACGCTCATGAGCATGGCGTTGGCGATGCCCACGGTGCACGTGAGCAGGGCCATGATGATCAGCCAGGTGTCGAGCGGATTGCCGGCGAGGGTCGCCTCTTCATTGACGTTGGCGCGGAGGAGCATCCGCTTCAGATCCATCGCGGCTCGCTTGCGGTGTTCCTGGGCCAGGGCTTGACGCATGGTGGCCAGGGCGGAGCTCTCGCCACCTGCCTCCGTCTCCAGCAGGGACAGGAGCAACTCGAAACGATCGAGTTCGGCTTCGCTGAACCGGGCCGGGGTCTGCGCCGTGGCCAGCAGTTCATCCGCCCGCTGTTCGAGGGTCGTGCGCAACTGCTCGGCCATGTCGTCGTCCGCTTCGCCTTTGCCCTCAAGCCAGTCGGCCAGGGCGACCTGTTGGCTGAGCTGCTGCTTTTCCGCCTGAAGCTCCTCGAACTGCTCCCGGAGCCGCTCGCTGCGGGCCTTCGCCTCTTCCAGTTCGAGCGGATCGACTTCCGCTTTGCCCTCGATGGCGATCAGTGAATCGGCCGCCTGCCGGGCGTTGCTCTCCGCCTTGAGCAGCGGGTCGGTCAGCTCGTTGAGGGCCTTGATCTGCTCGTCCACTTGCTCCATGTCCCACGCGAGGGCGATCTCTCGCTGTCGCTCGAGCCCGACGCCTTCGAAGGGGTCTCGATCCTGAAGCGTGGCGGCGGCGGTCTCGATCTCTTCCGCCTCCAGGATCGCCTGCTCCTCCATGGCCTGCAGCGAGACCACCATGTTGTACTCCACCAGCGTGCTCAGGCCGATGTAGCACAGGAAGGCGATCGCGAGGACCACAGAGATGGTGGTCACGATGGATCGCATCATGCGCACGCGAAGCCCGCCGACGACAAGGGCGAGCAGCGTCTTGTTGGGCAGGCCCCAATGCCCGCCGCGCAGTTCCGCGAGCAGGTCGTCGCCGTAGAGGTCGCGATTGGTGAAGTCGCCGCGAGCCGCCTGGGTCATCACTGGCCTCCCTCGCCGCCCGCACCTTCGTCGATGGCGCCGACCTGGATGTCCAACTCGCTGCGCAACTCGATCTTCTCCACCGCTCCGTCGCGGATGCTCACCACGCGGTCGGAGACCGAGAGCATCTTGTGGTCGTGCGTGGCGGAGATAATCGTCACGCCGTGCGCCTCGCTGAGGTTGCTGAGCATCTCGATGATCTGCTCGCCGGTTTTGGTGTCGAGGTTGCCGGTCGGTTCGTCGGCGAGAATGATGCTCGGGTCATTGGCGAAGGAGCGGGCGATGGCGACGCGCTGCTGCTGACCGCCGGACAGCTCGTCCGGCCGGTGGTGCAGCCGGTCGCCGAGCCCGACGCTCTTGAGCAGCTCGGCGGCTTTCCCTTCCGATTCCGCCGGCTCCGCCCCGCCGAGCATCATGGGGATCATCACGTTCTGCAGGGCGGTCATGACCGTGATCAGGTTGTAGGTCTGAAAGATGTAGCCGATGCAGCGGTTACGCAATCGCGACTGCTGCACGCGGTTGAGGTCGGCCATCTGCACGCCCTGGACGGTCACGCGCCCGCGGGTGGGGGTGTCCAGGCCGCCGACCATGTTGAACAGCGTGGACTTGCCCGAGCCGGACGGACCCATGATGGAGACGTACTCGCCGGCGTAAATGTCTACGCTGACGCCTTTTAGGGCCTTGACCACCTCGCCGCCCACGTGGTACTCGCGGGCGACATCCCGCGCCGAGACGACCACGCGCTGGCCCCGGGCGTACTGGCGAAGCGCCTCGCGGCCGAGGTAGGGATCGAGGTCCGATTCCATCTCGGCGCCCGGCGCCGGTTGCTGCGGATCATTCGCGATCACGTTGTCGCTCCCATCTTCCCGCGGCTTCGCCGTTCGGGTCAAGCCCCGATTTTACCGATTCCCATATCTTCCGCAAGGCAGATCAACGCTCGGAAATCGCCGAATCGCCGAGGTTCTCCTACTCCGGCTCGGGCAGATTCTCGCAGAATTCGGCGAGTTGGAAAATGCTCGGACTGCCGGCGTTGCGGACGTAATACCCGCTGGTCGCGGTGCCCACGCACAGGGCCCCGGCGGGGTCGAGCCCGGCGAGCCGGCCCACGCAGAAGCCCGCGTTGAAGTTGTCGCCGGCGCCGGTGGACAGCTTCGGCTGGCGGACGAAGGGGCCGGCGAAACGGGCCGACGCCACGTCCGCGTCGCCCGTCTTGATCGCCGCCGCCGCGGACGACCGCGGGTGCACCACCACCGCCTGGATGTCGAGTTTCTCACGGATCGCCACCGCCATCGATTCAATCTCGGCTTCCGGGTCCGCCCCGACGGTGATCCCGAGGACCTCGGCCGCCTGCAGCGCTTCCTTGAGGTTCACCCCGAGCGTGGTGTCCACGTGAGGCGAGAATCCGCTGACCAGTTCGAGCCCGGCTTTGAGGTCTTCCGACGTGCGCTTCTCCGGATCGGCGAGGTCGATGAAGAGGATTCGTCGGCCGAGTTCGTGCGGCTCGATCTGCGGCAGCAGGTCGTCGATCATCTTCCGCCAGATGCCGTTGAGGTAAGGCAGCATGGTCCAGTTGACCATGCCGATGAGTCGGCTGCGGCCGATGATCTCGGTGAATTTCGCCGCGCCCACTTCGCTTTCGAGGCGGGGCCAGTTCACGTCGTTCATCCCCTCGATCTTGCCGAGCATGAGCTTGCCGTCCTCGAATTCCAGGGCGTCGGTGAAGCCCGGCTCGGCGATGCTGTGGCACGTCGCGGTGTTCGACAATTCCTCGAACACCGGGTGAATGGTCGGGTGGCCGAGGCCGCCGACGTAGGTGGTCGGCAGGCCGATGGTCGCGATGGCGTTGGCCATGATCGGCCCGTTGCCCCCGAGCTTCTGCAGATTCACCACGAGCTCGTAGTTCGAACTCTGCCCCGCCGCGGCGACGATCTTCCTGCCGAAGGCGTCGATGGTCGGAATCTTGTCGAAATCGTCCGGCCCGCGGCGCTTGTCGACCACGGAAATGATCGAATCGACGAACCCGTCAAAACCGATCATGGCGGGGCTGGCCCGGAGGTTGTTGGCCAGGTCCCGCAGGGCCGCCGCCGCCCGCTGGGCAATCGCACTACGTTCGCTCATGGTCACTACCTCTCGCGTGCTGGATACCGTTCGCCGCCGCTGCGCCGAGTCACATACGGTAGCGTCTTTCACGGATACGGCCAAGCCGGACCGGAGCGTCAGCGAAGGTCCGGATACGAGCGAGGCCGGCTGCCGGACATGCCGCCGGCACCGGCCCGGAATGCGAAGTGCTGACTGACATCGCCTCGCCGCGCGAGGGCAGTTGACCTCCCGGTCTTCCCGCGGGATACTTTCCGGCAATTCACTCTTTCGGGATTGGGGTCACACGCATGTCCAGCACGCCGCCGCCGCCGCCACCGGCCGATTCTCCGTCCGCTTACGAGGCGCCGCCGGAGAAGAACTCCGGGATCGCCGTGACCTCGCTGGTCCTCGGCATCCCCGGATTATGTCTGTTCCCGTTGGGGGTGATCGCGCTGATCCTGGGCATCGTCGGCATCAGCAAAACGAGCCGGCCCGGCGTGGGCGGGCGCGGCATGGCCGTCGCCGGCACCGTGCTCGGCGGGCTGGCCGTGGTCATGGTCGTGCCGCTGGCCCTCATGGCGGGTATCCTGCTGCCCGCCATGGGCCGGGCACACGAGATCGCGAACCGCTCGGTCTGCGCCGCGAATATGAGTGGCATCTACAAGACGATGTACACCTACTCCGTGACCAACGACGATCAGTTCCCGCCGAACCTCGGTATGCTCGTGGTCGACGGTTCCCTTTCCCACAAGTCGCTGCAGTGCCCCTCGGAAGGCGAGATGGAGCCGATGCCCATGAAGCCGCTGGACGAGATTGGGGCGCGGTGGTTCGTCGACCGCTGCGACTACATCTACGTCCGTCCGCCGGAAGGGGCGAACGCCCCGGCGGACGACATCGTGATCTACGAGCCGTTCCATCATCACGGCGGCGAAGGGATCAACATCTGTTTCGGCGACGGCCACGTGAAGTTCGTCAATGCGGCGGAAGCGCGGCGACTTCTGGCCGAGCAGGGTTTGGCCACGCCGTAGGCATCTCCGTTCAGACCTCCACCACCTGTCCGCTGGCGATGCTCTGGCGTTCGGCTTCGATCACGCGAAGGCCCTTGATCGCCTCGGCGGCGTTGGTGACCTGCGGCGGGTTGCCTTCCCGCACGCAACGAGCGAAATACTGCAACTCCACGTGATGGGCCTGGGCTTGCTCGATCGGCGGGGTTTGCTTCTCGCCGTCCTTGATCAGCGTCAGCGTCGGATTCCCGCCGTTGTGGAAGATGGCGGTCGCCTCTTCGAAGAGCACCTCGAAGTGCATCTGGAACCCGTAGCCCGGCGCGGGGGCGAAGCTGCCTTCCGCGGTGATCGGCGCGGCATCGTCGTACAGGTACTGCGTGACCACGTGGTCGACGGCGCCGCTGAAGGCGCTCACGCCCCGGCTGAACACCGCCCCGGGCAGGCCGAAGGCGAACACGACGAAGTCGGTGTCGTGTACGTGGAGGTCGGTGATGGCCCCGCCGGACTGCTTTCCGTCGCGGTACCACCCGCCGGGCATGTTGCCGAGCCGGCGGAACAGGGCGGCGCGCACGCCGCCGTAGTGGCGTTCCCGGATCGCCTGGCGCAGCCAGACCCACTCCGGCCAGAAGCGCATGCACATCGCGGGCATGAACATGCCCTTGGCCGCGTCGGCGGCTTCGGCGATCCGGCGGGCCTCGACCACCGTCAACGCCAGCGGCTTTTCGCACATCACGTGCTTGCCCGCCTCCAGGGCCGGTATCGAAACCTCCGCGTGCGCCGGCGTCGGCACGCACACGTCGACGATGTCGATCTCATCGAGGGCGTTGAGTTCGCCCGCGTCGGTGAAGCCCTGAATCCGGTCCATGGGCAGTTGATTACCCTCGGCGCCGGGCAGGTTGCTCCAACCGCTGCTGAGGTCGCCGCGGGCTCGTTTCTCGTCGGTATCCGCGATGGCGCGCACTTCCACGCCGTCCATCTTCGACCAGCCGTTGTAGTGCATGCGGCCCATCATCCCCAGACCGACAATTCCGACTCCCAGCATGGCTTAACCCATCCTTTCTGCGTTTTCGAGAATGACGTTCTTCGCTTTGATCACTTCCTCGATGCGGCGGTCGCCGCCTTCCCGTTCGATCACGAGGGCCCCGTTGAAATCGATGTCACGGATCACTTGGAGGAAACCGACCCAGTCCACGTCCCCGTCGCCGACCGGCGTCTCGGCGCCCCAGGTGCCGGGCTCGGTGGTGTGCTTCGCGTCCTTGATGTGGCACTGGCTGAGGTGCGGCGCGATGGTCCGCAGCGACTCCACCGGATCGCCTTTGGCGTAGAGGATCATGTTCGCCGGGTCGAAGTTCACGCCCACGTTCGGGCGGTTGAGATTCTCCAGAAAGCCCTTGAGCGCCGGGGCGGTTTCCTGGCCCGTCTCGAAGGCGATGTCGATGCCGTGCTTGCCGAAGAGGTCGGCGATCCGGCCCGTGCGGTCGAGCAGGCGCTGATATCGCTCATCGCTCGGGTCGTCGGGCAGGAAGCCGGCGTGGAAGCTGACCAGGGGCACCTCGAGTTCGACCGCCGTCGGCGCCACCGCCTGCACGACCTCCCACGTCCGCGGCCAGGTGTCGTCCGGCACGACGCCGCCGGTCTTGCGAATGGTCTCCAGCGTCGAGTAATCCTCGCCCACGCAGCCGAACATGCCGGAGACAATCTCGATCCCCGCCTCGGCCATCTGCTTCTTTGCGTCGGACCAGTTCTGGTCGCCGTGCGAGCGGAGCGCGAGCTGAACCTTGCGGAGCCCGACCTGCTGGAGTTTGTCGACCAGGTCGGTCGGCGAGTCCGGCTTCAGCGACCAACTGCACGCCCCGAGCATGTCCGCGACGTTGAATGGCATGGTAATGGCCTCTTGTGAGATTGCGTGTTGCGAGGGGCACCATACCATCCGCCGTGACGATTTCAAACAACCGCAGACAGAGCCGCGACCGTAAGGGAGCGCTCAGGACATGCAGCCGGAGCCGCGACCGTGCGGGAGCGCTCGGGGCTCCCGAGACCACGCCCAAGACCCGCTCGCGTCAATCAGAGCCGGACTCTGTGAGTCCGGTATCGCCGCGAGGGTCGATCCCGAGCGGCGATGAATCCCGACCGGAAGAGGTTCACTCGCCGCCATGGAGGCGGCTCGCGAACACCGGGCTGACACAGCCCGGCTCGGACTGGCGCGTGCGGCAACGGTCCCTGAGCCCCGTCCCGCCCGGATTGCGTACGTTACGCGACCCCCGGGGCAACGCGCCGTCCGAGCCCTCTCAAGCTCCAACCCCCTGACCCGTTCGGCGGCCCTCGGCCATGAGCTCGGGCCGAATGGAGCTCACGGCCCTTGGGGTCACCCGCAGAGCATGAACATGCAGGTGCAATGATGGGATAGCCAAGGCTTACCCCGTAGAGGTGGCCTATGGAACGGACCTGTTTTCTGAGCAGTCCATTTGGTACGATGCTGGCTTGTCGTGTTGGTCGGCGCCGCGGCTCGGCGATCGGCAGATCGACGTTGTGCAGATGTGCTGTTCAGACGATTTCACACACAAGCCGCAGGAGACGGATCGCATGCACACGAATGTGCGTTTCGACGTGGTGACACTGATCGTGCTGACGATGACGCTTTCGTGGGTGACGCAACTGCGGGCGGGGCCGGGCATCGAGCACGTCTCTGAGATGCACGGCTACGCGGAGGCGTTCGATCTGGGCGAAGGCCGGGCGACCGAACGTTACAAGCTGACGATTCTCGGTTCGAACGCTCCGGGGCACATTTTTCGGCCCGAGGACAAGCCGACGTTTCGTTTTCAGATCGAGAACACGACCGACCAGCCGCTGAAGGCCGCCGGCAAGCTCGAGATCATCCGTTACGCGCAGCGGGGCGTGCCGGGCGACTGGTGGGTGCCGAGGGTCGAGGTGCTCGGCGATGCCGGGTCGGTGCCGGTGCGCGTGGACATGGAGGCGGGGGGTTGGCAGAACCTGATGGTGGACGTGCCGTTGCCGCAGACGCGCGGCGGCTACGCGCTGATCCTGGACCTCGACGCGCACGGTCGGGCGTACCTGGTCAGTTGCACGCGGACCTTCGCGCACGAGCTGAAGCCGACGCTGTATCCGAAGCAGGCGGTCGACGCGATCGACCCGGCGGTGATGGAGCGGATGGGGATGCAGGCGATGCGGTGGGGTATCCCGTACATCCCGACCGACCATCCCAAGCACGATGAGTTGATGGCCGAACAGGCCGAGCAGTTAAAGGCGTACCGCAAACACAACGTGATGGTCACCGCGGAGATCGGCACGGGTCACAGTTGCCAGCCCCTGGGCCGGGGCCGGCCGCACCTCAATGAAGAGGACGTGATGAAGGGCGGCAAGCAGGACCTGGCGTGGCTGCCCGAGTGCGACGACGATTACGAGCAGTGGGTCTACGAGTTCGTGAAGAAGTGGGGCTATCCGAACGGTCCGGTCAACGGGATGATGCTGTGGAACGAGCCGTGGGAGGGTCACTCGATCTCGGGCTGGCAGGCGGACATGATCCGTTACCGGGAGCTTTACAAGCGGATGGGCGACGCGGTGATGCGTGCCCGGGAAGACGCGGGCGTTGAGGTGCTGATCGGCGGGTGCGACTCGAGCTCGAACACGTGGGACAAGCTGTTCGGGGAGGGATTGGCCGACAGCCCGTTCTGGCCGAAGTACCTGGACTTCTGCTCGAT
>CAYFQS010000051.1:0-7248 GCA_964345245.1 uncultured Planctomycetaceae bacterium
GCTCATGGCGAAGAAGAAGAAAAAGCCGAAGCAGTCCGGCAAGACCATGGCCGAGAAGGCCGACCGGTTCGATCTCTACCAGCGGTCGGTGCAGGAGCCCGACGCGGAAGTGAAGTTCTTCCGCCGGGCGTACCGCGATGCCTACGACCGACTGCCGCGGGTGCTGCGTGAGGATTTCTCCGGAACCTCGGCGGTATCGTGCCGGTGGGTGAAGGGCAAGCCGGAGCGGCGGGCGATCGCGGTCGATCTCGACCCTTCGCCCATCGCCTGGGGGCGGGAGCATAACCTCGCGAAGTTGAACCCGGCGGAGCAGAAGCGGTTGGAGTTCGTGATCGACGACGTGCGGGAGGTGATGGACGACAAGGCGGACGTGCTGGCGGCGCAGAACTTCTCGTTCTTCATCTTCAAGACGCGGGACGAACTGCTGGACTACTTCGCCGCCGCCCGGGCCAACCTCGCCGACCGCGGCATCCTCGTGCTCGACATGATGGGCGGGCCGGAGTGCCACAAGGAAGACCACGAGGACGAGCGCGAGATCAGCGGAAAGATCACGTACGTCTGGGAGCAGGAGCGCTTCGATCCGATCAGCCACGACTGCCTGTTCCACATTCACTTCCGGTTCAAGGACGGCAGCGAGATCGAGCACGCCTTCAGCTACGCCTGGCGGATGTGGACGATCCCCGAGGTGCGGGAACTGCTCGACGAGGCGGGCTTCGTCGAATCGCACGTCTACTGGGAAGGCACGGACCGGGAGACGGGCGAGGGCAACGGCGTGTACCGGCGGCGCAAATCCGCCCCCGCCGACCCGTGCTGGGTCGCCTACGTGGTGGGCGTGAAGTAGTCGGCGGCTTGTCGGTCGCCGGTTGGTGGGATACCCTTCGTCCATCGCTCCGCCGTCGAGCCAGGAACCAGGAAACAGCGGCATGAAATTCCAAGGCCCCAAGGGCACGCGCGATTTCTTTCCCGAGGACATGGCCTGGCGCCGATACCTCGAAAACGTCTGGCGGCAGTCGTCGATCCGCAACGGCTTCGAGGAGGTGGAAGGCCCGATCTTCGAGCCCCTCGAACTCTACAAGGTCAAGAGCGGCGAGGGGATCGTCAGCGAACTGTTCCAGGTCACCCGCGAGAACAGTGAGCACACCTACGCGCTGCGTCCGGAGATCACGCCGACGCTCGCCCGGATGGTGGCCGAGCGGGCTCACGCCCTGCCCAAGCCGATCAAGTGGTTCTGCCTGCCCAACCTCTGCCGGGCGGAGAATCCGCAGCGCGGCCGGCTCCGCGAGTTCCTGCAGTGGAACGTGGACCTCTTCGGGCTCGAGGATGCGGCCGCCGACGCGGAGGTGATCTACACCTGCGTCGACGTGCTGCGGTCGCTCGGCCTCACGCCCGAGCACGTGCAGGTGAAGATCAGCCACCGCGAAACGGTCCACACGATTCTCAGCAAGCTCGGCGTGCCGGACGACAAGATGCTGCAGGCGTTCAACCTCCTCGACCGCCGCGACAAGATGGCCCACGAAGAGTTCACCGCCGAGGCGGGCAAGCTCGGGCTCGACGAATACAAGGTCGAGCGGTTCGAACAGATGTGCCGCCGCAAGTACCCCGCCGGCGACGTGGCTCACCTCGAACGGTCGATCGGCATCGCCTCGATCGAGGACCTCGAAGCCCTCGACCGCGAGTTGACGAATTTCGGCATCACCGAGTGGTGCGAGTACGACCTGGGCATCGTGCGAGGCCTGGCGTACTACACCGGGACGGTGTTCGAGGTGCACGAGGTGACCGGCGCCGAGCGGGCCATGGCCGGCGGCGGGCGGTACGACAAGCTCATCGAACTGATGGGGGGGCCGGCGATGCCCGCGGTGGGCTTCGGCATGGGCGACGTGGTGCTCAGTCACGTGCTCAAGGACAAGGACCTGCTGCCCGAGGAGGTGATGCCGCCGGTCGACACGTTCGTGATGGCGGCCGATCCTTCGGTGAAGAACCACGTGAAGCACATCATCGCGGTGCTGCGGGACGCCGGCCTGCACGCCCGCTTCAGCTACCGCACGACGACGAACGTGGGCAAGCTTCTGAAGGAAGCGAGCCAGTGCCACGCCCGCTACGCGGTGATCTGCGAGGCCGACGCCGACGAAACCCAGCAGGTCAACGTGAAAGACCTGGCGACGGGCGAGCAGGTCGAGGTCGCCCTGAATCGGCTGGTCGATCACCTGCGTGGGTGAAGTTCGTGCTCGCGCGAGCGGTGGAGATCCCGCCATGCCCTGTCTGATCGGATGCCTGGCCGCGATCGCCCCGCGAGTGCTTCTCGTCCTGCTGTTCCTCTTGACGCCGTATCTGCACCATGCGTACGACACGGTGCTCTGGCCGGTGCTCGGCACGATCTTCCTGCCCTACACGACGCTGGCCTATGCGTGGGCGATGAACGCGCACGGATCGCTGGAAGGGATCTGGATCGGCGTGTTGATCCTGGCCGTGATCTTCGACGTCGGCTCGTCGGGAGGCAACGCCCCGCGAGGCAGGCGAGACTGATCGGCCCCGACGTGGTCTCCGGAGCGGCGTTTCGCTCCGGCCCGGCTTGAATCCACCGGCCAACTCATCGAGACTACCGCCATGGGGCAGCGCCGATTCCACTACGACCGGGCCTTCGAGCACTATCTCCGTGCGAAAGCGATCCCTTACGTGTCGGTCGATGAGGCGAGGAAGGCGCTGCACGGATACGTGTCGCTCAAGAGCTTCGACTTCGTGGTCTACGGCGCCGACGGGCGGAACCTGCTCGTGGACGTCAAAGGCCGCAAGCATGGCGGGCGCAGCACGCGGCAACTTGACAACTGGGTGACCGAGGACGACGTGACCTGCCTCACCGAATGGCAGAAGATCTTCGGCAAGGGCTTTCGCGGGGCCCTGGTGTTTCTGTACTGGTGTGACGAGCAGCCGCCTGACGCGCTGTTCCACGAGATTTTCGAGTTCGGCGGGCGCTGGTACGCCGTGCTCGCCGCGGAGGTCGACGCCTACCGGGAGCACATGAAGCAGCGCAGCCCGAAGTGGCAGACAATGCACGTGCCGGCGGAGGCGTGGCAGACGATCAGCCGGCCGCTGGTGGAAATGCTTTGAGGAAAACCAGAAACCCGAAACTCGACATCCGAAACGGCAAAGCGGCGGACGGGACGCGGGCAGTGCCTCGCCTGGTCGCTGGGTCGCTTTCGGGGGTGTGATATCTCACGCGGATGAATTCACCCGCGGGTCAGGTCATGCCCCCGTCGCTTTCCGCCGGAACCGCCACCGGTTTACAGCGTCTAAAGGGGTGAATATGATTTGCTGCATGATCCCCAACCGATTGAGTGCGTGGTTCGTGTGGGCGGCGGCGGTTCTTACGCTCGCCGCCGACGTGTGGGCCAAGTTACCCGACACTCCCGGCGAACTGCCGGAGAACAAGCCGTACATCGCCTGGATCATCGCCTTTATTCTGATCGGCGGCGTACTGGCGGGGGCGCTGAAGTCGGGCAAGCGATCGCACCTGGATTAGGAAACTCAAACCGCCGCGACCGGCGGTCATCCTCTGTTACACAAGGAGTCAGCCATGAGACGGAAAACGATCGGGGGGCTGGTGGCCCTCAACGTGTTGCTGCTGGCGGGACTGGCGGTGGTATCGCTGGCCCCGGACACCATCGCCCAGGCGCGGGTGCGGCGGGCCGGTGATTACGTGATGGTGGCGGGTGAAACGCCCGGCCGCGTGGCCAACACCGTCTACATCGCCGACCTCAACAACGCCGCCATGCTCGCGGTGACCTTCGACGCGGGCGCCCGGCAGCTCCGCGAAGTGGGCTTCCGGATGTTCGGCGAAGACTTCGAGCGCGTTCGGCAGGAACGCTAATCCCCAGCCCCAAGGAGCTACGCGATGAACTCTCGCACCACTCCCGTTTATCTGCTGCTGGTCTCGGCGTTCGTGCTCTCGGCCCTGCTGATCGGGCGGATTGCCGACGCTCGCCATGCCGACTCCCAGACCGTCAACATCGTCAATCCATTCGAGTCGCCCGCCTATGGCGAGATGGTGGTGAGCAAGGATATCTTCACCATGCTCTCCACCCGGGCGACCACGGACAGCGAAGTGGTCTACCTGCTCGACAACCGCAACGAAGTGCTGATCGCCTACATGGTGAATCCGAACAGCCAGCGGATCGAGGCGGTGGCCCAGTTGGCCATCGGCGACCTGTTCACCCGCGGGTTGAACAGCGCGGGGGGCGGACGAGGCGGCGGGCGGTCGACACGGTAAGCCGACCGCGCCGCAAGCCGCGTCGACGCGCCTACGCTTGGGCATGATCGAATCCACCACAGAATCCGCGCCCGCACCGGACGTGGTCGCGCGCTGGGCCGACGCCGCCCTGCGGGGCGAGGCCCTGTCGAAACCAGACGCGCAGCGGGTGCTGGGCGATGAGTCGATCGCGCTGATCGATCTGATCCAGGCCGCCGGCCGTGTGCGCCGGCATCACTTCGGCCACACGGTCAGCGTCCATGTGCTGGACAACGTGCGTAACGGGGCGTGCCCCGAGGACTGCGCCTATTGTGGCCAGTCGCGGGTGTCCGAAGCCCCGATCCAGCCATGGAAGCTGAAGCCGACCGAGGAAATTCTGGCCGCGGCGAAGCAGGCCCGCGATCAGGGCGCGTGGCGGTTCTGCATGGCCTTGTCCGGCCGCGGGCCCAGCGATGGTGACATCGACTACATGTGCGATGTAGTGCGGCAGGTCAGCGAGCTCGGCCTGCGGACGTGCCTGAGCAGCGGGCTCATGGACGCGGCGAAGATCGAGCGGCTGAAGCAGGCCGGACTCGATCGACTCAACCACAATCTCAATACCTCCCGCCGCCACTATCCCGCCATCTGCACGACGCATACATACGACCAGCGCCTCGCCACGCTTCGCGCGGCCAAAGACGCCGGGCTCGGCGTGTGCGCCGGCATGATCGTCGGCATGGGGGAGACGCGGGACGACATCGCAGCCGTGGCCCGTGAGTTGCGGGAGATCGAGGCCGAAAGCATCCCGGTTAACTTCCTGTTGCCCATCGAGGGCAACCCGATCACCGAGGCGCGTTGTGACGGCGAGCCGCTGACCCCGCGATTCGTGCTGCGGGTGCTGTGCCTGTTTCGACTGCTGAACCCGGCGGCCGAGATTCGCGTCGCCGCGGGGCGAGAGCATCACCTGCGGTCGCTGCAGCCGCTCGCCCTGTGGCCGGCCAACTCGCTTTTCGTCGAAGGGTATCTGCTGACGACCGGCTCGAACGCCGAGGCGACGCTGCGGATGATCCTCGACGCCGGGTTCACACCGCAACTTGAAGAGGGCGACTGGCCGGCCGCGCGGCGGGGGTGGGCGGGGGGCAACCCCGCGGCCCGCCCCGCCGATCCGCGCCAGCTCGTGCAACTCCGCCCCATCGTCCAGCGACACCGCGAGGCGAGCCGGCCGAGGACGTAGCCCATGGCCGAGTTGTTTCGTCACCGGGTCTACCTCGCCACGGAATACGCGTTGCTCGCCTTCGCCCTGCCGCTGGCGTATCGGTTCGATGTGCTGCCCATTCACCCGTTTCTGCCGCTTTGGGCGATCGCCGGGCTGTGCCTCATCGGGTTGCGGGTCGATCGCGGTTACCCGCGTCGGGAGCTGGTGAACGTGGCGGGGCTTCGCTCACACCTGCGAACGATCCTGATTCGCTTCGCCATCGTCGCCGTGTGCGTGTTCGTCGCGGCGGCGGCGTTCACGCCGGACCTGCTGTTCGGGCTGATCCGTCGACGACCGGGCATCTGGGCCATGATCATGGTCTTCTACCCGTTCCTTTCGGTATACCCGCAGGGGATCATCTATCGGGCGTTCATGCTGCACCGGTATCGCCGGCTCGCGCCCGGCCGATGGGGACCGCTCCTGCTCAGCGCGGCGGCGTTCGCGTTCGTGCACGTGATCTTCCGCAACCCGATCGCGCCGCTGCTGACGCTGGGCGTCGGGCTGCTGCTGGCCCACACGCACCAGCGCAGCCGATCACTGCTCGCGTCAAGCGTCGAGCACGCACTCTACGGGTGCCTGATGTTCACCATCGGGTGGGGCTGGTACTTTTACCACGGCTCAATCGGTCGCTGACGCGGGCGCGGACGGCTGGGTAGTAGCGGCCCCCTCGGGCAAGGGGACGAGCGAGGCCTGAATCTCCTGACGCTTCTCTTCCGGAAGCTGGTCGAGCAACACGCGCATGGTGAACGCCCCGTGAATCCGGCCGTCGACGAAGACCATCCAGTCGGCGATCTCGTCGCGCGACACCGGGTATTCTTCGCCGACTTCCACGTTCGAGATATGGCGAGGCAGGTTGTCGAGCTTCCCGACGAATTGGCCATCGACAAAACTCACGTCGGTCAGCCACATGTACTCCGACACCTCGCCCTCACGGAACTCACGTTTCACGGAGAACGCCGCGTCTTCGGCCGGCGGGTTCTCCATCAGGTCCAGGAAATGGTCGGTGGTCTCGCGGGCCCGTTGCACGGCGGCCCGAATCTCTTCGTCGTCGGGTTCAACGAGCGTGACCGGATCGACATCGTCCTGATCGCACCCGGGCAAGATGGCGGCAGCGAGCAGCAAAGGCAAAGCGAACGCATAACGGAACATGATGGGCACTCGTCAGTGGGCGGGTTGCGTGGTCGCGGCAGCGGGTTCCACGGCCGGCTGCGCGGCGGGTTGGGTGGTGGGTGGCGTAGCCGGCCGGGTGGCGGGTTGCGTGGCGGACGATGCGACCGGCTCGTCGCCCCGCAGGCGGGCGAGGGCCGCCCGCGCCGCCGGCGCCGCCGGGCCTTCGGGATAGCGGTTGACATAGTCCTGCAAAACGTCCGAGGCGTGGGATTCACGCACGTCCCCGGGCAGGCCGGTGCGATTCAACTCGATCAGCTCGGCCGCGACGCGCCAGAAGTCCCCCACCGCCGCGGCGGCGGGCTCGGACATCGCCTTGGTGCGAAGGGCGACGAGCCGCAGCCGATGCCGCAGGCGGTCGAACTCCTCGGGATCGCTGTGGCCGGCGAGCCGGGCGTGAATCGCCTGGGCCTGGAGGTTCATCGCCTTCAGACGAAGCGGGCCGGACTCGGCGCGATCGGCAAGCTGCCCGGCATTGCGGATCACCTGCTCCAGCCGCTTGCGAATCGCGGCTTCCGGGAGCTCGGGTTCGCCCGCGGCGAGCAGTTGCTCGATCCGCTCCAGCAGCCGCCGCTCGACGGTCATCGCGGCGGACTCGGCCGGC
>CAYFQS010000051.1:7348-14825 GCA_964345245.1 uncultured Planctomycetaceae bacterium
CCAACGCCGGACCAGCACCACCACCCCACGGCCGCACAGCACAGCGTTCGAATCGCCCAAATCGTCCTGCCGTCTCGCATGAAAACTGCTCCAACCGGTATCGCCGTGTGGTAGAATACATTGTCCACGGGACAATTGACAGGATATCCAAGGTCTTGAAAGACCTGCGTCACGGATGATGATCCAGCCATGACCACTGCAGGGACGCGTCCAGAACGGAAGACGAGAGTTGACATCCGCGTAGCGGACGTGGCCAAGCTCTTCGAGCGGCTGCCGCCCCACTCCGCTGAGGCGGAGATGAGTCTGCTCGGGGCGATGGTCTTCGACCCGGCGAAGATTCCCGACGTGATCGACATCATCGGCGGGGAGACCGACTTCTACAAACCAGCCCACGGGCAGATCTACCAGGCGATTGTCGGGCTCTGGGAAGCGAACGGATCGCTCGACCTCGTGCAGCTCAACGAGCGGCTTCGCGACTTCGGCGTGCTCGATGAGGTGGGCGGCAGCGACTATCTCGTGCGGATCGCCGAAGACACGCCGCTGGCCACGCACGCGGAGCACTACGCGAACATCGTCCGGGACAAGGCCCTGCTCCGCGGCCTGATCAGGGCCGGCGGCAAGATCATCCACGACGCCTTCAACGCCACCGAAGCGGCGAACCTCGTGGTCGACCAGGCGGAGAAGGAGATCTTCGAGATCTCCCAGACCCACACGGGCGACGATCCGCAGTCGCTGGGCGAGCTGATCACGAAGACCTGGGAGCTGCTGGAAATGCGCCGCGAGTCGGGCGAAGTCCTCTCCGGCGTTGAGACGGACTTCCGCGTACTCGACGAAAAGCTCGGCGGATTGCAGAAAAGCGACCTGATCATCCTCGCCGCCCGGCCGTCGGTGGGCAAGACGGCCCTGGCGATGAACATGGCTGAGTACATCGCGGTCGACAGCCATCGGCCGGTGGCGGTGTTCTCTCTCGAGATGAGCCGGCAGCAGTTGGCCGAACGTCTGCTCTGCTCCCGAGCGGGGGTGAGCTTACACCGGCTCCGCGGCGGGCACCTGAGCGAAGGCGAGGTGCGCCGCTTGCAGGAGCGGTCGGACGAACTGAAGCAGGCGCCGATGTACATCGACGACACGCCGGGCCTGAGCGTCCTGGCCCTGCGAGCGAAGGCCCGGCGGCTCAAGCTGCAGCACGAAATCCAGACGATCTTCGTCGATTATCTGCAGCTCATGACGAGCCCCGGGGCCGAAAGCCGGCAGCAGGAAGTCAGCGAGATCAGCCGCGGGGTGAAAGCCCTCGGCCGCGAGCTCGAGGTGCCGGTGGTGTGCCTGTCGCAGCTCAACCGGAATCCCGAAGGCCGCGAATCCAAGCGGCCGATGCTTTCCGACCTGCGCGAGTCGGGGGCGATCGAGCAGGACGCGGATGTCGTGCTTATGCTGCACCGCGAGGACTATTACCACCGCAACGACGCCGAGCAAGGCGGCGTGGCGTCGGAGCACAAACCGGCCGAGCTGCTCATCGCCAAGCAGCGAAACGGCCCGACCGGCATCGTGAAGCTGCAGTTCCACGAAGACCGCGTGCGCTTCGAGAACTACACCGAAGGCGTGGGCATCGACCTCGACGCCATCGAAGAAACCCGCGTGCCCGCGGAAGACAACATCCCGATCTGACCGCGGGCGCCGGCGGCGGCGCGTCGCGTTCGGCCGCCGGGCCGCATAGACTGAAACACCATGGACCGCGTGCTGCTGCTGGCCAACCTGGACAAGCCGCAGGTCGTCGAAGCCCTGAAGGACTTCCGGCCGTGGCTGACGGAGCGCTGCGCCGAGGTCGTGGAGCGCGACGCCTGTGACGAGGAACCGTTGGAGCAAATCGCGCCCGACCTGATCATCGTGCTCGGCGGCGACGGCACGTTGCTCGCCCAGGCCCGGCGAACCGTCGACATGCAGGCCCCCATCGTCGGCGTGAACTTCGGCAAGCTCGGGTTCCTCGCCGAGTTCAACCTCCAGGAACTCAAGCAGCACTGGCAAAGCATCTGCGACGGCGGCTGCCCGAGCAGCAAGCGGGTGATGCTCAACATCCACGTCACGCCGCCCGACGGCACGGAAGCGGCGTGGACGCAGTCGGTGGCGATGAACGATTGCGTGATCACCGCGGGCCCGCCCTTCCGGATGATCGACCTGGAACTCAAAATCAATCCGCAGCGCTGGCAAAACTCGCGGGGGACGAACTTCAGCGGCGACGGCGTGATCGTGGCCACGCCCACCGGATCGACGGCCTACAACGTCTCGGCGGGCGGGCCGATCGTCGCGCCGGACGTGGGCGGACTGGTCATCACGCCGATCTGTCCGCATTCCCTGTCGTTCCGCCCGATCATGGTCCACAGCACCGACAACCTTCGCATCACGCTGCACACGGCGAATCCGGGCACGACGCTGGTGCTGGACGGCCAGCAATCCCGGCCGCTGCCCGCGGAGTCGGTCGTGACCCTCAAGGCCCATCCGACGCGGCTGCGGCTGCTGACCAATCCCTCACTGGGTTACTGGAAGATGCTGGCGAAGAAGATGCAGTGGGCGGCGACCCCGCGACGGTCGGATACGATCTAATCTCCACCATCACGAATCGTGCTGTCCATGGCGTTCAGGCGGGCGCGGACGTGGTCGGCCCGACGGCTTCTTCCCGCTTCCTCCAGCAACGTCACGTATCGCCGACCGAGCACGTACCACGTCGTGGAACGCACGTACGCTGAAGCGGCGCGCGGCTGTGGAACGCTCGACCACGCCCCGGCGTACAGGGGCAGGACGTCGTCGGCACGACCCGCGGCCCGCAGGGAACGCTCCAGTCGGTCCACGGCCTCGAGAAGGACGGGGCCCGCGACGATATGGTCTTCCAGCACCTTCCGCCATTGCCGACGCGCTTGTTCATGCCGGCCCTGCCGGGCATGCAGATCGCCCTGCCTCAGGCGAATCTTCGCCTGCAGGTCAGGCCGGCCTTTGAACTTCCCGTGAAGATGCCGGTCGAGAACGGTCCGTTGAAACTCGACCGACCGGCCTTCGAGCATCCGCATGTACAGGAGGAACGCGAACTCGGCGTACCGCTCCAGGGCGAACTTGTCGAGGGCGGTGATCAAATCGTTGGTTTGCTCACCGCCGAGATGCCCGGCCGCGGCGAGCTCAGCCAGGGCATACCACGCGCCGCGGTTCGCCGGGCACAACCACACGCTCCGCCTGAGCAAGTCATGCCGCTTCGTCGGCTCGAAAAGCTCGGCGGCATGCATCAAGGCCAGCCCCAGCCGACGGTTTTCATCGCTACTCCGGAGGTATTCGGCGGTCAGCGCCGCCTCGGCGTCCGTGATCGACTCCCCCGTCTGCGGATCGCGCACTTCGGCGGACCAGAACTTGAGCGCCTCATCGCGGCCTTCGGTGAAGTCCCACCGCGACCGCCCATCGCGATTGAGCCAGCCGATCCACGCCCGCGGCGGTTCGCCCGCCCCGCTGTCGCCGACCGCCACCGCCGTGGGTACGCCAAGCGCCTTGCCAACCTGAGCCGCGAAGTAGGCCCGGTCGCCCCACACCCCGCCGAGGGTGAGCAGGTTCTGCAGCGTGTACTCGTTACCCGCGATTCGGCGGGGTTTGCCCTCGATGGCGGCTTCGTGATCGAAGGGCACGTCGAAGTAGAGCGACCCCACGTGGCCGTGACCGCGATAGCGCTTCCGAGCCCAGAGGGCTTCGTCCTCGGCAATGCGCTGGTTGATCGCGTAGACCGCGAGTTGGGCCGGCAGATCGTGCACCCACTGCTTGCGTCCGTTGCCGCCCCGCCGGTAGTAGCGGTACAGCCGGCTCACGCGCTGCAGATCGACGGGCACCGGCCGACTGAACCGCCAGTCCCACAACTCGTCCCACGCCACGCAGAAAGCGGCGGCGAGCTCCGGGCGTCGGTCGAGATGCGGTTCATGATCCTCTCGCAGGCGTTCCAGAACGGCGAGCACGCGGGCGGGCGGATCGCGATCGCTGAGCGTTAAGCCCAGCGCGGTCGCGGTGTCCGGATGTTCGGCGAGCCACGAGAGTGCCGCGCGATGTGATTCGGCTTCATCTCCATCGCCGCCAAGCATGACGGCGAGCCGCCAGTAGGCCACGACCTCGATCACCCGCCCGACCCGGCGCGGATCGTCCGGCGTTGTATCGAGGCCCCCTGCGGCGATTCGACGGGTGGCGTGATCCCGGAACGCCGTGAAGTCGCCGCGTCTGGCGGCCTGACCGAATCGCTCCGCGGTCGACGCGGGCGCGGTGGCCGGCAGCGTCTCAAGGGCTGAACCGATACCTGTCGCGACAAGCAGCAGCCAACCGGCCAGGCATAATCGCAGCGACGTCACGTCCATGTCCCGAATTATACGGTCGGACCCGGCATCGCCGTTCGGATTCTGGCGACGCCGACGCCCAGCGTCCGATAGGTAAGGCAAGTGACTGTCATGGTGCGCGCCATCTGGAACAGCTTGAGCGACAGGATTGAACGAATCGACCTCGCCGGCTGGCTGCTGCTCGTCGCGGGGGCGGCGACGGTGGTGATAGCCACCCTCACGCCGCTCGCGGTGGATGCGGCGTCGATCCGTGCCCAGCGCGATGTCCTGGTGGCCGAGGGCGACCGACTCGAAGCGGAACTCGCGAACTACCGGGCCTTCACCCGAGCGGTGCGCGAGGGCGACCCCCTGCTGCTTCAGCGGCTGGCCTGGCACGATCTGCATCTCAAGCCGGCGGGGGCACGGGTGCTGGACGGCGTGCACCCGATGGCGACGAGCCCTCGCACGCCGGTCGAACACTGGCTGCGCGAGCCGGCGACGTTCGACCCGACGTCGCCGCCTCGCGTGCACTCACGGCTGGTGCGCCTGACCACGGGGCATTACCGCCCCCACCTCTTCGCCATCGGCGCGTTTCTCGCCGCCGCCGGCGTCGTCTATCCGTTGCGGTCGTCCGACCCGAGCAATCGATCCACCTGATTTCCGCCACAGCGCTCACCGCGTGCGCATGCCCAACTGCAAACCGAGTTGCCACCACAAGGTTCCCTCCACGTAAGGCGTGGTCTCGGGCTTGTCGAGGCGCTTGCGCAGGAAGTTAATCTGCCGGAGCGCTTCGCCGACCCGCCCCTCTCGCGCCAGCAACTTGCGATAGCCCGCCGTCGCCTCGGCCACGACCGGACCGGCGACGACGAACTGGTCCATCACCCGCCGATACAGCCGCTCGGCCCGGTTGACCTGCCCGGCGGCGGCGTGCACATCCGCTCGGCGGACCAGCAGCCGGGCATGTACGACCGGTGCGTTCTTGACTCGTTCGCTGAGGCGTTCGTACACCGCGAGCTGTACCGCTGCCGATTCATCCGCGATCAGTTCATCGGCGAGGGCGATCGCGAAGCGCGGGGCGAACAGCCCGTGCCGCTCGACGGCCTTCATCGCCGCCCGGAGTCCCTCGCGGTCCAGGGCAGGGGTCCGGGCCGCGGCGAGGAAGCGCCGCCATGATTCCCAATCGCCGGGCGAACGTGCCACGGCCTCGGTGAGCAGGTCGACGCGCGGTTCGGCCGGCGCCACATCGGCCAGCACCCGCAGGGCCCCGGCGAAGTGCCGATCCTCGCGCGATGAACCGAGCAACGCCGCAGTCCCCGCAAGCTGGTCGCCGGTGACGCGGCGACCGGTCTGCGGGTCACGCGTCTCGCCGGTCCAGTGGAGCAGGGCGTCGGCGCGTCCTTCCTCGAAATCCCAGTACGGCCGGGCACCGAGATCGAGGGCGGCGATCCAGGCGAATGCCTGCTCGCTCGGGCCGCGGGACGCGACGAACGCAGCCGCGGGCACGCCGATGCTGCGGCAGACCTGCTCGGCGAAATGCGCCTGATCCAGCGGCCCCCCGCCGCTCTTGAACAGGGCAGGCAGTGTGTAGCGGTCTTCGTTGTTCCGGCTCGGGGCCATGCCCGGAGCGTAGGTGACATCGAAGAAAGACGAAGCCGGCGTGCGGTTCCGCCCGTAACGCTCCAAGGCCCAGACCCAGTCGCGGTCCGCGGTTCGCAGGTCGACGACCCAGACGAGCAACTCGGCGGGCATGCGACGCAGATCAGCAGGCAGCCGCCCCGATTCGCTTGCGCGGGTGAAATAGCGAAAGACATGCTCGGCCTGCTCCGGGTCCGCCGCGCCTCGGTTCCGCTGGTCCCAGATCGGGCCGGTCCGTTCGTCCCACGTGACACAGATCGCCGCCGCCAACTCGGCCCATCGGTTTAACTCCTTCGGGTGCTCCCGGACCAGGCGAGCGAGCACGTGGAGCGCTTTCCGCGGGTCGTCACCCCGCCTCAGAGAGAACGCCAGACTCCGAAGCAACACGGGTCGACGGGTAAGCTCGACCAGCACCTTCCGCTCGGCGTCGGCGAGCGGCAACAGGTCGCCATACACCTCGGCGAGATGACCGCAGGCGGCCAGGTCGATCAGGTCATCGCGGTGGATCGACTCAAGCTGCGTGGACATCACCCGCAGGTCTTCGGCAAGCTGCACGGCGAGGGGGATCAGGGTTTCGGATTCGAGGGCCTCGCGGAGCCGCGCAGTCGGCGTCCGCCCCGGTTCACCGGTGACCGGATCGGCGAGCGAGACTTCTGCCAATCCAGTCAACAGAACGATGCACAACAAGCAACGATGCATGGCCGGGTCCCTGGGCGGCCCGCGAACGAGCGGCTCAATCGCCCTGGTATTTCATGATCACGAACAGGATATCGTAGAGGGCGTGAGCGGCGGCGACGATGCCAAAGCCCCGGTTGACGTAAATGAGGGCGAAATAGGTCCCGGCGGCGAAGTAATACAGGAACCGCGGCCAGACGAAGTCGTCGAACGTCGGAAAATGGTACCCGGCGAACAGCACCGCCGAGCCCAGCACCGCGACGACGTCTCCGACACGCTTCGGCGCCCGCAGGAGATCCACGACCAGCAGGTGCAGCAGGGCAATGGCGATCAGGCGAAACACGAGTTCCTCGTAGATGCCGGCCCCGATGGCGAACACGAAGTCCGCCCGGGCGAGGTCGTCCGCCGCCGGCGGCGCCGGCCGCCCCACCAGCAGCACCACGAACAGCATCAACGGAATCGCCAGCCCCACCGATTCGAAAAACATCCCCACCGCGGTCCGCCAATCGACGCGCCAGGGATCGCGATTCGTCAGATGCAACGTAAGCAGCACGACCACGAGCACGATGACCGGCAGGTAGTAGCTGCCCGTGCCCAGGCGCTCGAAGAGATCGTTGAGCAGCACGCGAGCGCGAATGAAGGGCGTGACGCTTTCCGGGTCCGGGGCCCGCAGGAGCCAGAACGTGCCCAACTCGTAAACAATGAGAAACGGCGCGAGGAACACCAGCGACTGCAGCGGCCGCTTGGACCGTTGAAGGTAGCCCTCGCGGAGCGCCGGCCCGACATGATCAGTCGCGGAGAGATTCATCCGTGGCGTCCGTGCCGACCGACGACGGCGTTAC
>CAYFQS010000052.1:0-14709 GCA_964345245.1 uncultured Planctomycetaceae bacterium
CGACCAGTTGGGGCAAATCGGTCATCTTGCCCATGATGGGAGACCCATTGGCTGGTCTTTCGATGTCGTCATCAACCAGACCGATCACCTCGTGGCCCAGACGGGCATATTCCCGTATATCCCGTTGAACGCTTTCGCCCAGTTCGCCTGCGCGGGCTGAAGCCGGCCGACGACGCCCCCGAGGTGATCGTGCTCCAGCATCCGATCGGGGCGGCCGACAAGGAGGAACAGCGGTGGATGACCCGGACGCTCGCCGCGGTGGGCCGGCGCCGCCGGCTCGTGCTCGCCCCGAACGCCGATGCGGGCAGTGCGGGCATCCGGGCCGCCCTGGAAGGTGAGCACGTGGTCGAACATCTGCCGCGGCGGCGCTTCGCGGGTCTGCTCGCCGGGGCGAAGGCGATCGTAGGCAATTCGTCGGCGGGTCTGATCGAGGCCGCCGTGCTCCGCACGCCCTGCGTCAATATCGGTCCGCGCCAGGCGGGGCGAGAGAAGCCGGCCAACGTGGTTGACTGTGATTACGGCGAGCGCGACGTTCGCCGCGCATTGCGCGAGGCGGAGGCGCTGGACCTCAGCCGCATGCGACATCCATACGGCCGCGGCGACGCGGGTTGGCGCATCGCCGACCATCTCGCCCGGTTCGCCTGCGGGGGCGTGCCGCTCCGCAAACGCAATCGCTACTGACCCCGGCGCGCTCTCGCTTCAGCGAGGCGTGTCCGGGCGATCGGGCGACGATCCCCGCTCTCGCTGAAGCGAGGCGGGCCGGGAAACTCGTTTGGGCGCGCCCTCGCTTCAGCGAGGCGGGTCGGTGTGAATCGGGGGCTCACGTCGACGCGGCGCTGAAGCGGGAGCCGGGCAGGCCGACGCGACGGTTCACCGCGGGGCCGGCGGGAATGAGGGGGCTGACGGCGAGGGCCACGGCGATCACGCCCGCGTTGCCCAGCCACAGCCAGTGCCGCAGGCCGAAGAACACCATCGCCCCGGTCACCAGCACCAGCAGCAGCGACAGCGGAATCATCCCCCGCCAGGCGAGGCGCATGAGCTGGTCGAACCGGAATCGCGGCAGGGTCCAGCGAATCCACATCATGATCGCCAGCAGCAGCAGAAGTTTCCCGCCGAACACGAGCATCTTCAGCCCCACGCCGAGCAGCGTGGCGGACACCGTCGGCTGCACCGCCCCGGCGTAGAACAGACGGTCGAGCCATGGCAGGTGCCACCCGCCGAGGAAGAGCACGGTAAAGAACGCCGAAGCGGTGATCATGTGCATGTACTCGCCGAGGAAGTACAGGGCGAACTTCATCGATGAATACTCGGTGTGATACCCGGCCACGAGTTCCTGCTCGGCCTCGGCGAGGTCGAAGGGCGCCCGGTTGGCCTCGGCGAGGATGCAGACGAAGAACAGCACCGCCGCCAGCGGCTGCTGGAAGAGGAACCACTGCGGGATGAACCCGAAGTAGTAGCCGGCCTGGGGATCGACGATGTGCCGCGTGTTGGGGCTGCCGGCCATGAGCAGGATGCACAGGACGATCAGGCCCATGGGAATCTCGTAGCTGAGCATCTGGGCCGTGGCCCGCAGGCCGCCGAGGAAGGCGTACTTGTTGTTCGATGCCCACGCCCCGACCACCACGCCATACACGGCAAGAGAGCCGATGGCGAGGATATAGATCACGCCGACGTTGGCGTCGGACGCCATGATCTTCAGTTCGCCCCAGGCACTGTCCCAGACGCCGCCCCAGGGAACGACCGCCCAGCCGATCAGGGCCGGGACCACGGCGAAGACCGGCGCGGCATAAAACAACGCCTTGTCCACGCCCTTGGGGTCGAAGTCTTCCTTGAGCAGCATCTTGATGCCGTCGGCGGCGGGTTGTCCGAGGCCGAACATGTGCCAGCGGTTCGGCAACAGACCGAAAGTCAGCCCCACGCGGTTGGGCCCCATGCGGCCCTGCGTCCAGCTCGCGATGCGGCGTTCGAGGAGGATCAGGTAGGCCGTCGCGCCCAGCATGGCGTTGATGACGATGAAGATCACGACGGAGTTGGCGATGAGTTGAGCGTCCATGGGCCGGCTGATGCTCCGAGCGGGAGACCTTGGCTTGTCCGTTC
Organism: uncultured Planctomycetaceae bacterium; assembly: GCA_964345245.1. Lineage (GTDB taxonomy): Bacteria > Planctomycetota > Phycisphaerae > Phycisphaerales > Zrk34 > CAYFQS01. Next base: position 2,098 of record CAYFQS010000052.1, read on the forward strand.
ACTGCCCGCCGTTCTATCCGCGGCGAGGGTCGAAAACAAGCCCATGGTAGTCACGCCGGTCAGTGGCGTCATCCCACGGCCTCCAGCGGCCGCGGCGCTCGGGCGACGACGGTTCGGTCATTGGACCCGGATGGTGTGATTTGCCCGGTTGCCCTGCGTGGCTGAAAACCGGCCGCGGATTTTGGATGATCGGAAGTTTACCTGTCTTCGCCGGTTACGCTGCCCCGGCGGTCCCGTGGGGGGGATGCGCAACGCGACGCCGGTGGGCGTTAGTCCCCATCTCCGGCTTGTGGAAAAAGTGTGCAAATACACGGGTGATTTCGGCGTCGACGCGGGCCGGTTTACGATACGAGTCCCCCGGCGGCGTCAGCGGGTTTGTCAGACCGGTTCACATCCAGCTCCGCGCCTGTGTGCCCCTGCCGTAACCGATTGCTACTGAATGGATTGTGGCGCTATCCGCCTGCCCCCTACGCATTTGGCCTTAGGGGCCACCGAACAGCCGGCGAGTGGTGTGTCAGCGGTGCCGCCGGAAGCGCGACCTGCTGACACGTTTGTGGATAATTCCCGCATAACCCCGGCCCGGTCCTCCGTAAGTCGGCTGATTCAGTGGATGAATCGCATGCGGCCGAAATTGGGCACCACAGCCATGGTCCGGTCGTAAAGCCGGAATGGAGCAGGGTAATAGACGAAGAACGCCCGACCGATCATCAGTTCCCGCGGCACCCGGCCGGTGGACACCCCCGTGCGGTCGTGGACCCATGGATTGACCGTCGTCCACAGCCGCCCGTCCTTGCTCTGCGGGCTGTTGTCGCCGAGGCAGAAGAACTCGTCAGGCCCAAGGTCGGCCGGCCGGGCGTGCGTGCCCAGCGGCATCGCCCGCGGGGCGTCCTCGGGGGCATAATCACGGGTCTGGCCCTGGGTGTAATACAGGTCGCGGTCGAGGTTGAGTTCAAACAGCCGGGCGGCGGCGCCCGAAACACCGACGCTCACGCTCTGCTCTGAATCCATCCGCCGGGCTTCGACGATCTCGAGAATCTGCTCCGAGGCCAGGGCCTGCTCATTCATTGCCTGCCGGGCGAGCTTGACCACCGACTCCAGCAGATAGCTCGGCGTGCCGATGTTCGGCGGCTGCCAGCGGCCGTGGGTCAGGAACTCGACCAGCCGTCGCCTTTCCTGCCCGCCGAGACCGAGGGCCATGTCGCCGATCACCCGGCGGTAAAGGTCGGCGTTGCCGCGGTCGTATCGCCACACCGCCACCCGCTGCCCGTCCATCCACAGCGACAGCGCCTGGTCGACGTACCACAGTTCCACCCGTGACGCCCGGCCCGCCGGCAGGGGCGGCAGGTCGACCGTCTCGGCCTGCAGCGTCTGCCACGGGGACTGAGGATCGTCGAGCGGGCGGCGCTGCAGCCGCACGCGACCGTCTGCTTCGATCACGCCTCGAAGCTGGTGGGTGTGGTTCGAGGTCGACAGCCACAACCGCAGACCGTCACGCTCGGGCACGACCCTGGCGGCAACCCGGCGGTCCACCACGGTTTCGACCGCCTGGGTGCCTTGATTCGACATCGCGTTGTACGGGTAGTAATCGCGAAAGCTCCGCCGCCCGCTGCGCCGGTTGAATGCGAAGTTCAGCACGCCTTCGCCTTCACCGCCGAAGCGCCGGGCCCTTGTCTCGTGCAACGGCTCCCACCGGCTGTCATCGGCCGGTCGCCACGGCTGGTCCCAGATCGCCCGGTAGTCCACGTCGTACCGCCGCTTGTCGCCTCGACCTTCGTCGAGGGGGACGTACTTGCTGTGATAGATCGGCAGCCAGACCGCACGCTGGATTTCTTCGGGCTTGCGGGCGATGCGCCACTTCGTCTCCTCGCCCTTGCGCACAAAGATGTTCCCGTCGACGATCCAGACCTGCTCCTCGGGCAGGCCGATCAGCCGCTTGATGTAATTCTCCTGCGGATTCTCGGGGTTCTTGAAGACCACGACATCCCATCGCCGCGGCTCGAGGAAGGCGTAGATGAACTTGAGCACGAGAATCCGGTCGCCGGAGTCGAGTCGCTGCGGTTCGTTGCGGCGGATCGGATAGTCGCACATCGGGCAGGCGATTTCGACAGGATTCGAAAGCGTGCCCTGGTACGTCTTCGGCTGGCGTGACCCGTGGTAGTCGCGCGGCCCGACGTTGAAGCGATACCCGCATTCCGGGCAGACGATCCGCAGATGCGACCCGAGCAGCGTCGGGGCCATGGACCCGGTCGGAATCACGAACGCCTCGATCACGAACGCCCGGAAGACGAAGGCGAGGATGAAGGCGATGGCGATCGACTCGATCGTCTCCTTGATCGAGCTTTCCTCAACGGAAGCGGCGAATCTGCTCTGAATATCCTCGGACATTAAGGCTCCATGGCGCCGGCGGGCCGGTCGCGGCGGGACATTGTACGTCCTTGCCGACAAATCGCGAGTGGGGTCGCGTCGACGCGCCCTCGCTTCAGCGAGGCGCGTCCGGGCCTCGGATTGGCGCGCCCTCGCTTCAGCGAGGCGCGACCGGGATTCGGGTTGGCGCGCCCTCGCTTCAGCGAGGCGCGTCCGGGCTTGGGCGTTCGTTAAACTCACGCGTTTCTCATCGCCGATTCAGCGAATGGCGGTTGACATCGCGCATTGGCGCGGCATAATGACGATCGAGATGCCACGGAACTCCTTTTGGTTTGGCTACTACTTTTGGAGCGGCAAAGCCGCAAAGGGGTAGTTACGCCGACCTGCCATAGACCAGGGCAAAACGACGAACCCCGATGCGGCCCGCCGCGTCGGGGTTTTTGAATGTCCGCAGACCCAGGAGCACACTCATGATCGTCGTCATGCAATCCACCGCGACCGAGCAACAGATCGAAGACGTCGTCGAACTCGTCCGCGAGATCGGCCTCAAGGAACAGGTCATCGTCGGCACGGAACTCACCGTCGTGGCCGTGATCGGCGAAGACCGCAAGAAGGATCCGTCGGTCTTTGAGACGCTGCCCGGCGTGGAGAAGGTGCTGCGGATTCTCGCGCCCTACAAGCTTGCCTCGCGGGAGGTCAAGCCCGAACGGTCGGTGGTCGAGATTTCCCCGTACTGCAAGGTCGGCGGCAAGGCGGTGAGTGTGATCGCCGGCCCGTGCAGCGTTGAGAGCGAGCAGCAGATCATGCGCTCCGCCCGTGAGGTGAAGGCGGCGGGGGCGACGGCCCTGCGGGGCGGGGCGTTCAAGCCGCGCACCAACCCCTACTCCTTCCAGGGACTCGGCGAAGAGGGGCTCAAGCTCCTCGCCGCCGCCCGCGAGGCGACCGGCCTCGCCGTGGTCACCGAGGTCATCACCATCGGGGACGTCGAACTCGTCGCGAAGTACGCCGACTGCCTGCAGATCGGCACCCGCAACGCCCAGAACTTCAAGCTCCTCGAAGCGGTGGGCAAGCAGCCGAAGCCGGTGCTGTTCAAGCGCGGCTGGGCGAACACGCTCGACGAGTATCTCCAGGCCGCCGAATACATTCTCGATGCGGGCAACCCGAACGTGATCCTCTGCGAGCGGGGCGTGCGCACTTTCGAAACGCACGGTCGCAACACGCTGTCGCTTTCCGCGGTGGTGGAGTTGCAGCACCGCTCGCATCTGCCGGTGATCGTTGATCCGTCACAGGGCACGGGCCACGCCCATCTCGTGCCCGACATGTGCAAGGCGGCGGTCGCCTGCGGGTCCGATGGACTGATTGTCGAAAGTCACCCCGATCCGACGCACGCCCTGACTGACGGGGCGCAGTCGATCACGCCGCACGCGCTGGGCGAGTTGATGACCACCCTTCGCCGCGTGGCGGAGGCGGTGGATCGCACGCTCGCCGACGCGATGCCCGCGGAGAGCACGGAGAGGGGGAGCCCCCGATGATTTCATCCAACGGCCCACGAGCGATGGCCGAAGGTCACGCCCACGGCTGCACGCGGCTGCATCTCGCGGCACTGCAGGGCAACGCGCCGATGGTCGAGCTGCTGCTCGGACGCGGCATCAGTGTCAACCCGCGCGACAGCGCCGGGCAGACGCCGCTGTGCAAGGCGCTGAGCGCGGGGCATCGCGGCGTGGTGGAACTGCTGCAGCGACACGGTGCGGAGGCGTGATCAGGAGCACGCGAGGGCAGGGAGTCGCCCGCCACGGCCGGCCCCCGCTTCGCTTCCGGTCCGACCGCGGCGCCCCGCGCGGGGTTGTGTCAGCGAGGTTGCAGGACGAGGTGGCCGAATTCGGCCGCGCCGAGGGAGGAGCCGGCGAAGAGGTAGGGCCGGCGTCCGGTCCGCTCTTCATAGAGCTCGGCCACGCGGGCGATGGCGGGCTGGGCGTCGGCCCTGCCGAGCACGACCACCGTCCCGCCGCTGCCCCCGCCGCTGATCTTCGCTCCAAGCAGGCCGTTGTCCGCCCCCGCATCCCGCACGAGCTTGGCGATCAGGTCCGTCGCTTCCGTCCCCACGCCGCAGTCGCTGTAGCTCTGGTGCGAGGCCATCATCAGCATGCCGAGCTGCGGCCGGGCCTCTTCGCCGCCCTCGCCGCGAAGGATCTCCGCGAACTGGTGCACCCGCGTGTTCTCGTAGATCGGGTGCTGCGTCGGCTTGAGCACGGGGTAGCTGTTCTCCGGGCGGATGCTCGCCACGCGGTCGGTCGTCCCGCCGTAGCGGCCGAGAAACGCCTCGCCCGTCATCGTCTCCGGCAGTTTGTGGACGTAATGGGCGTTGAACTCGCGGGGCGTCATGTTCGCCAGATACCCGTGCCACTTCGGATCGTTCACCTTCACAACGCCCGGCTCGTCGGCCGGCTCGACTTCGAGCCCGGCGAGGTCGGCGATGATGCGGTAGCCCATGAACGCGCCCACCCGCACCGAGGTGTAGTCGGAGCCCGACACGGCGTGGCGGATGCCCGAGTCGATGCCCCAGATGCGAAGGTCTTCGGGCACGGCGATGTTGCCCCGCAACTCGGCCGGCCGGCAGAGCAGCGACAGCAGCTTGCCCGATTCCCCGCAGGCCGCGGTCATCTGGTCCATCACGCCGCACGGCGCCCCGACGACGAGGTTCTCCACCTTCTGGCAGAGGATCGCCATCTCGCGGGCGTCGAGGGCGATGTCGCAGGCGGCGGCGATGGCCTGCATGGCCGAGATTTCAATGGCGGCGGAGGAACTCACGCCCTTGCCTTCCGGCACGGCGGAGTCGATCAGGATCGTCGCCCCCTGCTCGAAGCGGGCGCCCTTCTCCCGCATGAGCGCGAGAAACGAACCGGCGATGTAGGCCGCCCATTGCTGGGTCTTCACGTCGGCGAACTTCGTGCGGGCCGCGGCATAGGTGATCGGCTTGCCGTCCTCTTCCAGGTCGTCCAGCGCCATGACGAACGACGGATCGCGGTCGTTCGCCTCGTGGCCGAGACTGACGATCCGAATCTCGCGCGGGTCGATCCTCTGCAGGGCGGTGAGCGACGCCTCGCGGGTGGGCATCTGCAGCACGAGCGAGCCGGAGTAATCGGCGAACCCGCCCATCACGTCCAGCCGGCCGGGCGCCCGGGCGACGACGATCGGCCGATTCGGCGCGAACATGCCCCGCGCCTCTTCGAGCGGGTGCTGATCGATCGTGTTGATCAGCGACACGAAATCCTCGACGTCCTTCAGGTCGCGGGTCGACCCGCGGTCCAGCTTGAACATGTTGCGCTCCTCGGGATCGATCACTGCGGATGCCGGTCGCCCGCCCATCGGCATACCTTATGCAGCCGGATACGTCCGGCCAATCGACGGGTTGCGGGGGATCCGCGATCAGACCTCGTTGGGCGGCGGGGACTGCTCGGGCAGTTCGGCCTGCCGCGGCTGGTCGGCCAGCCACCCGAGCCAGCGCGTCTCCGGCATCGGTTCCCACGTGCGGCAGGTGACCACCGGCTGCTCGCATTCGACCATCCATCGCAGCAGCACCTCGGTCAGTTCCTGCCGGACAGGTGCGTAGCGCGGGTCGTCCCAGAGATTGGTCGTTTCGTCCCCATCCGGCCCGACGCGGAAGAGCTGCCCGTGGTGCGGCCGGCGGGCGCAGAACGTGAGCTTCCACGCCCGGCTGCGGACGGTTTTCTCGGCCCAGCTCTCGGCGAAGACGTAGTCGCGCGATGACCCCGGCACGCCGTCCAGCGCGGGCAGGAACGACTGGCCCTGTACGGTGGGCGGGATCTCGAGGCCCAGGCGCTCCAGCATGGTCGGCATGAAATCCACGTTCTGATAGAACCCCTGCACCTCGCGCCCGCCGTCGGCCGGGCGATGGGGATCGTGGTAGATGAAGGGGATTCGCATCAGCTCGTCATACGCGGGCAGATTCTTGCCGAGCTGGCCATGGTGACCGGCGAAGTCGCCGTGGTCGGACGTGAAGATGACGATGGTGTTGTCGGCAAGCCCCGCCTCGTCGAGGGTCTGCAGCAGCCGACCGACCTCGTGATCGACCAGCGAGCACAACGCCCAGTAGCGGCAGACCGCCTCCTGGAATATCCGCGGGTCGTGCCGGGCGGTGCCGAGCTTCCAGAAGTCCTCGATCATCGGCCGATTGTGCAGCTTGCTCAACTCGAAGCGTTCGTAGGCGTCCCAGTCCAGCGGCACGTCGGCCGGATCGTAGAGCTTCTCAAACTTCGCCGGCGGACAGTGCGGCGAATGCGGCGGGCTCGGGGCGCAGGTCACGAAGAACGGCTGCTGCTTCGCCTCCTCGCTCCGCAGGAAGTCGATCGCCTTCTGGGCCGTCCACGTCCCGATGTGCCATTCGTCCGGCAGGTCGAACGTGTACGACTGCATGTGCGTGTTGGTGACCGGCGGCTGGGGCTGCTTGTTCACGCCCGCGGCGTCGAGCTCGCGCTTGTAGGTGCCCGGCCCGTAAATGCGATGGAAGTGGCGCGACACCTTCGGCGGCAGGTGGTTCTTGCCCGTGAGGATGCTGGTGTAGCCGGCCTCGCTGAGCAAACCCGGCAGCGACGGCAGGTCACGCCGGATGTCGCTCGTCATGAAGAAGTTCTCATGCGTGCGCACGTAGGTGCCGGTGTGGAAGGACGTCCGCGACGGCCCGCAGATCGCCGAGCAGGCGAACATGTTCGAGAAATACGCGCTCCCGGCGGCGAGGGCGTCGAGGTTCGGCGTCTTCACCGCCGGATGCCCCATGAACCCCAGACACCCCGCGTGATGCTGGTCATCGATGATGAACAGGATGTTCGGTCGCTGCGAATCCGCCATCGCGATCGCCTTTTACTTCAGGTCGGTTGCCGGGCGGTAACCATAGCAGAATTGTCGTGTCGGGTCGGCGCGCCGGAATCACGCGATCTTCGAGAGGCGGCGCAAGGCGTCGGTCTTCACCGTGTCGCCGACGCGGGAGCGGCGGACCGCGTCGTGCAGGACGTGGATGTTGCGGTCGAAGGTCTCGCGGTCCACGGGGTAGGGGAACCCGTCCTTCCCGCCGTGGGCGTAGCTGTAGTCGGCCCAGCAACGATCGCGGTCCGGCGCTTCGCTCTCGTGGGCATTCGGCGGCGTGGTCGGATCGCGCCGGCTGACCGGGGCCTCGTGGATCAACTCGGCGATCAGGGCCAGGGACCGGACGGTGCGTGGCCCGACGTTCGCGACGCCGAGCAGGGCCTCGAAATCCGTCGGATGCCGCTCGTGCGCCACGCGCACGATCCTGCTGAGCCGCCCCACGTTGATGTCCTCAGCGAGCACCGGGTGATGATCGGGGGCGAATAATGTCGGTCCTTCGGTCAGCCGCTTCACCTGGTCGATCAGGTGATCCGGGTTGGCGCGGACGATCCGGGCGGAGGCGTCGCGACTCGCCGCCGCTTCGCCGGCCACCATGTTCAGCAGGCACATCTGCGGATCGGGCGGTGGCGGCGGCTCGGCGGCGGGCGTCTTCTCCGAAAGGTTCTCAATCGCGGCGTGTGGTTCGCAAACGAAGTCGTCCACCCGCTCGCCGAGCCAGTGGTATCGCCTCGCCGCGCCCGCCGCATCGCTCATCCCCTGCTGCACCACGCACCACCCGCCGGAGGGGGCGAAGAAGAAGCTGTGGTGATAGACCTGGTAGCCGTCCTGCACCGCGGCGGAGTCCACCTTCGCGCTGGTGCGCGAGGCGTAGACGAGCCGGTCGCCGCCACTCACCGAGAGGCGGTCGGCGGCGGAGGTGATCTCGTCCGGCGTCTTGCGGCTGACCCCGCCCTTGCCCCCGGCGATCACGATGCCCAGGTCATCGCCGTAGCGGCGGGCGGCCTGCTTCATCGCCCCGCAGGTCACCGTCGTCACGCCGCTGGAGTGCCAGTCGAACCCGAGCACGCAGCCGAACGCCTGGAACCACCACGGGTCGGCGAGGCGGCGCAGCATCTCCTCCGCACCGTACTCCTCGACCACCGCCATGGTGATCGCCCCGGCGAGGTCGGTCATGCGGGTGAACAGCCACTTCGGGGCCTTGCCTCCGTGCAGCGGCAACTGAGCGACGCGGCGTTTCATGCCCCGCAGTATAACCGCGCGCCCCGACCGAAAGCCCGCGGCGGTGGGGCGGCTCAGAACCTCCCGTGATCGAGACACGCCTCGTACATCGCCTGCAGGTTCTCGGCGGGGCAGCGGGGCGGAAGATTGTTGGCTTCCTTGAGGATGAACCGCCCGCCGGCCCGGATGCCGCTTTCCAGGATGTCGCCGGTTCGCTCATGCACGTCGTTCGACGTGCCGTTGAGCAGCAGGGCGACCTCCGGCCCGCCGCCGATCTCGGCCTCCGGCCCGAGCTGCTCCCGCAGCTTGCCGTGGTCGACCGGGAAGCCGGTATCGAACGTCTTCGCCCCGAACTCATGGCGGAAGATCGGGAAGAAGCGCTGGGCGTCGCCGCAGAGATGGATCGCGCGGGTGCGGTCGCGCTCCACGTCTTCGTAGAATGCGCGGTGATGGGCCATGACCTGTTCGCGGTACATCTCCACGCTGAGCATGGCGATGGAGTCGTCGGCGAGGCCGTTGCCCCGGCCGATCTTGTCGCCCCAGTACTCCTCAAACGCCCGCCGGCGAATGTTGGCGGCCCGCACGACGAACGCCATGAGCCGATCGGCGTAGTCCGGGTCGCCGGCGAGGTCCATCAGGAAATCCGCGCCCCGCAGGTTGCAGCCCACCGTGACCGGACCGTCGGTGCCGGTCAGGGCCCACGGCTGAAGCTCGACCGGTCGGCCTTCGAACTCCAGACCCTCGCACACCTTCTCCATCTCGTCCCAGAAGTCGAGATACCGCTTGCAGAAGCCGCGCTCCAGCGGGTGTTCGATATCGAGCTCGAAAATCTCCTCTTTGCGGTCTTCATCCGCGAAGGGCGGGATCGTGTCCGGCACCTGGTCCGGGGAGTAGTCGATCTCGGCCCCGAAGATCGCCGCCTCGTACACGTTATAGGCCGACAGCGCGACCGGCCAGACGTCCGGCAACGATGTCGGATCGTCCGTGTAATGATTGAAGAACGTGCGACGCTGCAGTTGGTAGCGCAGGTGCGCGCGCACCATCGTCTCGGGATCGTGGGCCGCCTGCTCGAAGGTCCAGCCCTCGGTGTTCCACTGCGGGTCGAGCAGAAACACGCGCGGGTTGGTCGCGAGTTGCACGGGCGTCCGCGTCGGCTTGCCCGCCCGGTATGCCTCCCAGACCTCGCGCTTCTCCTGATCGGTGGGGGTGACGAACGCCATGGGGCTGCCTCGATTCCTCTTGCGTACGGAAAACCCGCAGCGTAGCAGAAACGAGCGACTGTGCGACGGGCACGAAGACGGGCGCGTGACGTCTCACGCGGACGAATTCACCGCCAGGACGCCGGGGAGCGCCGAGGTCGCCGAGGGAAACCGAGGCGGCCTGTCGCTCCCCCCGGACACTCGCGGACGTGTTGCGGCGGTTGGAGCGGGGAGCCGGTCAATGACCCGATTGCAGGGCTTTCGACCGGCCGTGACGTGGATCAGGTGATGACCGCATCGGGCGCCGTGGGCTCGCCCCGCCCGTGTCCGTCGACGCTCGGGCAAGCAGGGCCGGGGTTGCCGATCCGCCCGGGCCCATAGCGACGCGATCAGCGATTGCGCGTTCACGTCTCTTGCTTCACTTCGTCGGCGAGATAGCGGCGGAGCACCTTGCCCGTCGGGTTGCGCGGCAGTTCGTCGACCCGGCGAATCTCGCGCGGCGCCTTGTACCCGGCCAGCGACTTGCGGCACCACGTGCGAAGCTCGGCTTCGTCGAAGTCCGCGCCCTCGGCGAGCTCGACGAAGGCGATGGGCACCTCGCCCCGGCTCGAATCGTCCTTGCCCACCACCGCCGAGCCGCGCACCGATGGATGGCGGTCAAGCACTTCCTCGATCTCCCGCGGGAACACGTTCTCCCCGCCGATGATCATCATCTCCTTCTTCCGGCCGGTGATGTGGAGATAGCCGTCTTCGTCGAGCTTCCCCCAGTCGCCGGTGTGGAAGAACCCGTCCTCGTCGATCACCTCGGCGGTGAGGTCGGGCCGGTTGTAGTAGCCGGCCATGATGTTCGGTCCGCGGATGGCGATCTCGCCCTCCTCGCCGCGGGGCATCGGCTCGCCCTCTTCGTTGAGCACCTTCACCTCGACGTTGGGCAGCAGCGTTCCCACCGAGCCCTGCTTCCACGCTTCGGGCATGGACCACGAGACGACCGGCGCGGTCTCGGTGAGGCCGTAGCCCTCCATGATCCGCACGTCGAAGCGATCGGCGAACTGCTCGAACACGTCGTTCGGCAGGGGCGCTCCGCCGCTGATCGCGAAGCGGAGGGATTGGAAGTCCTCCGGCCCGGCGTCCTTGGCTGTCAGCAGCGCCGAGTACATCGCCGGGATGCCCATGAAGATGTCCGGTCGATGCTCGCGCATCAGCTTGATGAGCTTCCGCGGCACGAACCGAGCGGTGTAGACCACCTTCGCCCCGATGCTCAGCGGCAGCAGCGTCAGGGCGGTGAGCCCGAAGCTGTGGAACTGCGGCAGCACGCCGAGGAAGCAGTCCGCGCGGGTCAGTCTCGCGTGCTCGATGCACGCTTCAATGTTGGTGCGGAGGTTGCGGTGGGTGAGCACCACGCCCTTCGGCCGGCCGCTCGTGCCCGAGGTGTAGAGGATCACGGCGGTTTCGTCGGCCCGGGCGATCGGGGGCAGCCGCAGCGGCGGCAGGCCCTGGAACGCCAACTCCTCCAGCTTGATCAGCTTCACGCCCTTCGGCTCGGCATCGAGGTACTCGAGCATCGGCCCGGCGGTGATCACCGTGTCCGCCCCGCTGTCGTCCACGATGAACTGTCGCTCTTCCTCCGAGAGCAGGAAGTTCATCGGCACGGGCACGCGGCGGAGCAGCCAGATCGCCAGCATCGTCATCGGGGCCGCCCCGGACGTGGGCAGGAGCACGCCGACGTTTCTCGCCGAGGTCGCCCGCTCGATCTTCTTCGCGAGCATCAGCGCCCCGCCCAGGAGGTCGAGGTAACGCCACGGTCGCTGATCGTCGACGACGGCGACGCGCCTGGGATGGCGGATTGCGCGGCGGAGGATGGGCCAGAGCACGGTTTGCATGATGCGATGATTTCCCCGACCAAAGGGCTGACAGCCGGTCACCAGCGGTTAGAATAGCGGCTGGTGAGGTCAGCCGACAAGTGACAAGCCGTCGATATGTGTGCACGGATGCATGACAACCGGCCAGGCACGGGCGAAGGGACGCTCCAAACCCCGCAGTCGTGGCTTGAAATCGCGGCCGGGCGCGGCCCGCGACGCCGCGGCGTGGCGTTGCTGGCGGTCGCGCTGTTCGGGCTGATCGCCGCCGGTTGTGAGACCGGCGGCCGCGTCGCCGCCCCCGGCCAGCTCATCGCCGACTACGAGGCGGGGCGGTTCCGCGGCGTGTACGAACGGGCCGACCAACTCGTCGTGCGCACCGGCGGCCGACAGCGCGACGAGGCCCGCTACCTCGCGGGCATGAGCGCTTACCACCTCGGCTGGAACGCCCGTGCGATGGAGCATCTTTCCCCCCTGGTCGATCATTCGGATCGTGACCTGGCCGGTCCGGCCGCGGCGACGCTCGGATTCATCTATGCAGACCGGGGCAACGACCGCCGGGCGGCGGAACTGATGGAGCGCGCCGCGGGGCTGCTCGATAGCGAAGACTCCGCCCGGGCCCACTTCCATGCCGGACTGCTGCGGCAGAAGCTCGGTCAGTGGATCAACGCCCGGGCCCACCTGTCGCTGGCGATCAGCCGCAGTCGCGATCCGGCTTTGGAGGCGGTGGCGCGCCAGCGGCTGGCGAGCCGGGGGTTCTCGCTGCAGTTCGGCGCGTTTTCAAAATCGGATAACGCCCGGTCGGCGGCGACGCGGCTCGCCTCCGCCGCCCGCCGGGCCGGGCTCGGCTCGCCCCACGTGCTCCGCAGCACCATGACCGGCGAGGCGTCGGTGCTTTATCTCGTCCAGGCCGGCTGGTTCGCCAGCTACGACGCGGCCCGTTCGGCCGAGGCCCGCCTCGCGGTGGACGACGTGCTGATCGTTCCCGTCACGCGCGTCCGTTGACGCCCCCTTGTGTATCACCGGGGTGCCCCCGCCCGCTTACGCGGGGGGCTATGGCGTGCAGGTGGGCGCAATAAAAACGTCCCCCGCGT